>DUCA01000020.1 GCA_012960055.1 Cycloclasticus sp. | reverse complement strand
CAACTCTATCCCGATTTGGATTTATGGCAAACAGCCAAACCGTATTTAGAAGATTGGTACAAAAACCGCATTGGCCCTAAAGCCACGTTCAATAAGTTAAAAGAACACTTGCCGATTATGGCTGAGAAGATACCAGAACTGCCAGAAATGGCCTACAAAGTTCTGAGCGATGCGGCCAATGGCGAGCTGGAAATCAACTGGAAATCCAAACAGTTAGAAGACATTAAACAGCAAATGGCCCGTAATCACCGCAAAAGCATCTTAGCGATTTGTGGTGGTAGCATGTTGATAGCTGCCGCCATCATTTTGGGCTTAGATGGTTTTTCACCGCTCATGTTGGGTGATGCACCCGTCGCCACTTGGGTTTTGGGCGGTTTAGGTGGGTTGTTTTTATTCAACGCGCTGGACTAGTTTATTTATGACGTTAATGCACACACCCGTTGGTGACTTTGGCTCAGCCGCGCCAGATTTTACGCTACAAGGCATAGACGAAAAACAATGGACGCGAGACGGCTGTGCAGGCGAAAACGGCTTGTTGGTGATGTTTATTTGTAATCACTGCCCCTACGTAAAAGCTATTCAGCAACGTCTAGTTTCGGATGCAGCAGAGCTGCAAAAACACGGCGTAGGCGTCGTCGCCATTATGTCGAATGACCCAAACGACTACCCCGAAGACTCGTTCGAGAACATGCAACTCGTCGCCAAAGAAAAGGCTTATAACTTTCCTTATTTAATAGACGAAACCCAACAAGTCGCCAAAGCCTATGGTGCGATTTGCACACCGGATTTTTTTGGTTACGACAAGAACATGGAACTGCAATACCGTGGGCGCTTGGATGAGAGTGGGATGAATGTGGGTGCTGATGATATGAAGCGGGACTTGCTTGAGGCGATGGTTGTTGTGGCCAAGACGGGTAAGGGGCTAGCAGAGCAGGTTGCTAGTATGGGGTGTTCTATTAAGTGGATGTAGTTTGGCGCTCCATTTAATCGATGGAGTTAGTCGTTGTTATTTGTGCCCAGCGAATGCTTCGTCCAACTGTTTGTACAAATCTAGTGATTACGCCGATTCGGTTTTTATATTTTTTATATAGGCTGTTTGCTATCACTCGGATTGCATGGTGTTCTTTTTTATCTAGATTTAGATAGTCCTCATTAATAATGCTTGTTTCAATTTTAGTCTTGCGAGACTTGAAAAGATTACTTTCATCATTCCGTTCACATACGATGAGTCTGTGTTCTTTCCCCATCGGCATAAGATTTATCTGCGTTGCGCTCTGTTTTATTGCATGATTTACAACATGGGACAATGTTTCCCGGGTGGTGCAAGCCAGATTCTTGTTTGGTTTTTATAGCTTATTATTTACAGGCAACATAAGTGCCTATTGATTTAATGATAAGCATTAAGTTGAGGAAGTTACATGTTTTATTCAAGTATACATTCGCTTTATGTATGGGTAGCAATGCATTGCATTGGGCTTAGGTTTCACTCTAAAGGGCGAGTGACTCTTTTGCCTTCAGCAGCAAAAGAGTAACCAGAAAAATGCCGCTCACTGCTCCCACCCTGAAGGGTTCCTTCATAGCTAATAATTTTTGTAGCCGTTGTGGAACTCACCAAAGAGCGGCTCATACAGCCACAACGCAAAGCCCTACAAAAATCATTAACTATTCAGTGAGAGCAAGAGGGGATAAGGTCAAAATCAAATGCATTTATGCTTTTGACTAACCGTCCGCTTATATCTCACGCCCATAAATATTTTTGTTTTTGGATAAGTGCGCACGTTGTCTGAGCGTAGCGAGTTCTGGGGTACCCAAAAAAGCAACGTATTTATGGGATTAAAGTGAGATTTGGGCGACCTTTTCTTTGGTTCGTTTCTTTTTGTCGTAAAAAGAAATGAACGCCCTCACGGCAGAGCGAAATAGACAAATAGAACGCTTACATTTAAAAGCCAACAAGAAATCAAAATTCCACTTATATACCCACGACAGGTAAAATCGCATCCATGACAAACAAACTCCCCAAACCCATCAGACCAGAAAACGACGACTGTTGTGGCGGCGGTGGTTGCTGTCCCTGCGTTTGGGATACCTATTTCAACGCGCTTGATTTATGGGAAGAACAGGAAGAGAAAGAAAAAGAAAAAGCCTTAGCAGATGATGGAAAAGCCATCGCCGATAAGGCCGAAACAGACTAACGGTATATCTTCTTAGCGGTTCAGTGTAAAATCCACCGTTTCAAAATCAACGCATTATGCGTGGATTATTACACCGACTAAACAAGCAACGATCATGAGCCAATCACCTTCTCGTCAAACGCTGGCTAACGCCATTCGTGTCCTTAGTATGGACGCTGTTCAACAAGCTAATTCCGGCCACCCGGGTGCGCCAATGGGTATGGCGGATATTGCTGAAGTGTTATGGAATGACTTTTTGTCACATAACCCGGCCAATCCGCATTGGGTGAATCGCGATCGTTTTATTTTGTCGAACGGCCACGGTTCGATGTTGTTGTATTCGTTATTGCATTTGTCTGGTTACGATTTAGACATTGAAGAGCTGCGTAACTTCCGTCAATTGCATTCGAAAACACCGGGACATCCTGAATACGGTTATGCACCAGGTGTTGAAACAACCACCGGTCCATTAGGCCAAGGCATTACCAATGCAGTGGGCATGGCATTGGCTGAAAAAGTATTGGCAGCGCAATTTAACCAAGACGGTTTCCCAGTTATTGATCATTACACCTACACCTTTATGGGCGATGGTTGTTTGATGGAAGGTATTTCACACGAGGCGTGTTCGTACGCGGGTACGTTAGGTCTTGGTAAATTGATTGCGTTTTGGGATGACAACGGCATTTCAATTGATGGCAATGTGGAAGGTTGGTTTACCGACGATACCCCTGCGCGTTTTGAGTCTTACGGTTGGCATGTAGTTCGTGCTGTTGATGGACATGATGCGGCGGATATTAAGCAAGCGATTGAACAAGCTCAAAAAGAAACCAATAAGCCAACACTAATTTGTTGTAAAACAGTGATTGGTTCTGGCGCGCCGAATAAAGAAGGGACGCACCACGTTCACGGTGCACCGTTAGGCGCAGAAGAAATTGCAGCAACGCGAAAAGCTTTGGGCTGGTCTGCTCCTGCGTTTGAAATTCCAGTTGACGTTAAAAACGAGTGGGATGGCAACGATAAAGGCGAGCAAGCCGAAAGTAAATGGGGTGAATTATTAGAAGCGTATGTGGAAGAATACCCAGAGTTAGCGGATGAGTTATTGCGCCGTTTATCGGGCGATTTAGCCGACGACTGGGACGAAAAATCAGCAGCGTTTATCGATGCGGCACAACAAGCGGGCGAGACCATTGCCTCACGTAAAGCCTCGCTCAACACATTGAATGGCTTGGGTCCGTTACTGCCGGAATTCCTAGGGGGGTCTGCCGATTTAACCGGTTCTAACTTAACCGAGTGGGCAGGCTGTACCGATGTGGATGGCAGCAACGCCAATGGCAACTATTTGCACTACGGTGTGCGTGAGTTCGGTATGAGCGCAATCCAAAACGGTATTGCGTTACATGGCGGCTTTATCCCTTACGGCGCAACCTTCTTAACGTTCTCAGATTATTCAAGAAATGCAATCCGTATGGCAGCGTTGATGAAGCTAAAGAACATCTTTGTTTTTACGCACGACTCTATCGGCTTGGGCGAAGATGGCCCTACGCATCAATCAGTTGAGCATGTTTCAAGCTTGCGTTTGATTCCTAATTTAGATGTATGGCGTCCGTGTGATGCAGTTGAGTCTGCGGTTGCTTGGAAGTGTGCGGTTGAAAGCGAAGATACGCCATCGGCGTTAATTTTTACCCGTCAAAACGTACAACATCAAGACCGTTCTGCAGAACAAGTGGCTGATATTTCAAAAGGCGCTTATGTGCTGAAAGATTGTGACGGTGAGCCGCAAATCATTTTAATGGGTACCGGTTCAGAAGTTGAATTGGCAACGGCAGCCGCAGAGCAATTATCAGCAGAGGGCATTAACGTTCGCGTGGTGTCTATGCCGTGTACCGATTTGTTTGATAAACAAGACGCAGCATACAAAGAATCTGTTTTACCAGCATCAGTCACGGCAAGAGCCGCAATTGAAGCGGGTACAACCGCGCTTTGGTATAAATACGTGGGCTTGAATGGTGCGGTTATTGGTATGGATTGCTTTGGTGAATCAGCGCCGGCTAAAGAACTGTTCGAGCACTTTGGTATTACCGCAAATAAATTGGCTGAGGCCGCAAAAGAGTTGTTGTCATAAGGCTTTATTTTTACCTAAAAAACACTGAGTTTAGTTATGAGCATCACCAACATGCAAGACCTTGATTTATCGGGCAAACGCGTTCTTATCAGGCAAGATTTGAATGTGCCGATTAAGGATGGCAAGGTGATGAGTGATGCAAGAATTCGTGCGAGTTTGCCGACGATTCAGCAAGCGCATGAGGCGGGTGCAATGGTGATGTTGATGTCACATATTGGCCGTCCAACCGAAGGTGAATTTGACGAAGCGTTTAGTTTAAAACCGGTTGGGGAACACTTATCGATGTTATTGGATAGGCCTGTGCGTTTGCAAAAAGATTGGATTGACGGCGTGGAAGGCGAAGCCGGCGATATTATCTTATGTGAAAACGTACGCTTTAACATAGGCGAGAAAAAAGACGACGAGGCGTTGGCTAAAAAAATGGCCGCGCTTTGCGACGTATTCGTAATGGATGCCTTTGGTACGGCGCATCGTGCACAAGCGTCCACACGCGGCGTGGCTAAATTTGCAGAGACAGCCTGTGCTGGCCCGTTGTTATCAGCAGAATTAGATGCCCTAGGTAAAGCCTTGCATGAACCGGCCCGACCGATGTTAGCGATTGTGGGTGGCGCAAAAGTATCAACAAAACTGACAGTGTTGGATTCGATGTTAGACAAAGTTGACCAATTAATTGTCGGCGGTGGTATTGCTAATACCTTTATCGCGGCGCAAGGTCACCCCGTGGGTAAATCATTGTACGAAGCTGATTTAATCGACGAAGCAAAAGCCCTGCTGGTAAAGGCTGAAAAAAATGGCGCGAGTATCCCTGTGCCGGTAGATGTGGTGTGTGGCAAAGCGTTTTCAGAATCAGCAGAAGCGGTTGTAAAATGGGTGGCCGACGTTGAAGACGATGATTTGATTTTGGACGTGGGTCCACAAACCGCAAAACAATACGCAGAGATTGTTAAAGCAGCCGGCACGATTGTTTGGAATGGCCCACTGGGCGTATTCGAATTTGACCAATTCGCAGAAGGCACAAAAACACTCGCGAAAGCAATTGCCGAGAGCCGCGGTTTTTCAATAGCCGGTGGCGGTGATACCTTGGCAGCCGTTGATAAATATGAGATTGCCGATAAGGTGTCTTATACTTCTACTGGCGGTGGTGCTTTCCTTGAGTTCCTTGAAGGAAAGGATTTACCTGCCGTTACCGTTCTCCAAGAACGCAACAAATAAATTCATCACTCTTTTATTTTAGCAAAGTGACTTAGGTGACTTTGCTGTTTCCCTGTGCCCGTCACGCGTCATGTCAATAATTTGAATGGTGCTGAAAAGGTGCGCTTGTCTTTCTATTTAAGTTATTTATGCCCTAGCCGGCGTTTATTGACGTTTTTTTAAGGCCCGGTTAGACCGTGCCGGTGCGTAAGAAGCGACGGATGACGCTATTGAACTCTTCGGGGGATTCATATTGCGGCCAATGCGCGGCATCTTCTTTCATCACATACAGTAAAGAGCCTGAGATTTTTGCGGCGCTATTTTCAGCGCAGGGCACATCGTGACAGGGGTTGTCTTCGGTCCAAAGGAAAAGTGTTTCTTTTTTAATTTTTTCCATGGGAATGAGGTAATCATCGTGCATGCCGATCATCGCCAGTACCTTGGGCGCCACTTCTTTTGAGCCCAGCTGGCGGTAACAAGTGAGTCGTGTGTTGACCAGTTCGTCAGTAATCATGCTGTCGTGATTATTTGAGTGAAACAACCACTTCATGCGATTCTTAACGCTATCAAAAGTTGGCGGCCCCATGGTGGTGGCTTTTGAGGTTAGGTCGATAAGGCCTTGCAGTTCTTCGCGGCCCTTGTCGGTGATAATAGGTAAACCGGCAGCGGTGTTAAGGTTTAATTTCAACACACGTTCTGGGTATTCAATGGTGAAAAGCCCCGATACCCAGCCACCCATTGATTCGCCTGATAAATGCGCCTTTTCAATGCCAAGCGCGTCCATGAGTTCGCGTAAGTGGTCGACGAGCACCATGGGTGTGTAATCCAGTAAAGGTTTATCGGACATGCCTTGGCCAACGTAGTCATAGGCAATAATGTGAAATTCATCGGATAAGGCGACGACATTTTTTGCGTAGGCTTCGAGATGACCGCCCACGCCGTGTAAGAAGATAAGTGTTTCTTTGTTGCCTTTGCCTGCTTCTGCAATGCGGGTTTTTCCGTAAGACGCTGTGTCTATATAATGAATCTCAGCGCCCATAAAATCTAGCCATAACGACATGCTTAACTCCTGATTAGTTTATAAAAAGATTGAAAGGTTTAATGTGCCAAGTGTTGATATGGTCCATATAAATGCTGCGTTTTAGCAATCGCCATCTACCTTGTGAATAACATCGTGACGTTCGGCGGACAAAATGACGCGTTCGAGACGGCGGGTTTTCGGCCCAAGTGATCGATGTGCCTAGGCGTTTGATGCGCATGCCTATCATTTCTTTGGTTTTATCAAAGTGTCCAAAGTTTTCTTGAAATTCTAGGTCACGTTGTCGCTTTGTATGGGTCACGCGCACCGGCATGCGGTAACTGGCTTGCCCGTCCCATAATTCAAGCCATTGTTGGTGTTGGTTATCAAATAATACGGGGTCATTAAACGCAGCAAGGGGTCGTTCGCCTTTGTTAATGGCGCTCGCTATGGCGGGTATTAAAGTTGGGTTGGTCATTATCGTTTCTCCCTACTGTACTATTGTTTTTTTACCTAATATATCAAAGCAAATTGGGGTAGGTATGACATTTCTCATTTGCAAGCAGGTAAATTGTGAATATTTAATTAAATATTCACAATTTATAACGCCTGTCTTATAATTAGAAAATGAAACGATTTGATGCGGGCCTATCAGACGGCCAATTAAAAGAGAAAATTTTAGATGCCGCAGATAAGCGCTTTAAAGCGGTGGGTTTTAAAAAAACCGCCATGGCGGAAATTGCCGATGATTTAGGCATGTCTACGGCGAACTTATACCGTTACTTCTCAAGTAAGCTAGATATTGCAGAAGGTTTTGCCATTAGATGTTTTGTGGAGAAAGAGCAGGCGCTTGAATCCGTTTTACGGATACCGAAATTATCGAACCAAGAACGCCTGCAAAATTTTGCGTTGGTCCTGCTTCATTTTAACTATCAGCAACTACAAAACTATCCAGCGATTAATGACATTGTTGTTGCTTTATGTGAGCAACGACCTAGGTTGATTGAGCGTAAAAGGCTCGGTGAGCTTGAGATTATTAAAGTCATTTTAGAAAAAGGCAATGATAACGGTGATTGGATCATTGATGATGTGGCGCTCGTTGGGCGGGCTGTTTTAACGTCTTGGATTATGTTTACGACACCTATGTTTATGCAGTTACACACGTTGGAAGAATTAGAAGACATGTTAAATAACGTTGTTAGTTTAACGCTTGATGGTTTAAATAAAAGGACATAAATTATGCACCGAGTAGAGCGATTTTTTAGTGAGTGGGTGATTCAGCATCGAGTCATTGTTATTTTATTGAGTATCATCTTGATTGGAGCGGCCGCCAGTGGTTTGCGTCACCTGAGTTTTAATAATGACTACCGCGCTTTCTTTGGTGAAGATAATCCTGAGTTGATTGCCTTTAATGAAGTAGAGAATACCTACACCAAGTCGGACAACGTTTTTATTGTTATTTCGCCTAACGGTGGCGAT
>DUCA01000019.1 GCA_012960055.1 Cycloclasticus sp. | reverse complement strand
ATTTTATCATTCCCCACTCACTGTTTTCTCAGTAAAACTAAAAAAACCAACTACACTTTATCTTCCATGGAATGACAGAAACACGATGAGGGTATATGGATATTGATCTTAACGATTTAAACGTGCTCATTGTTGAACCATCCAGAACACAGCAACACATTATTGAACGCGAATTAAACCGCTTATCCATTGAAAAAATAGACGCCGTTAGTACCGCTCAAGAGGCCCTGGATTATATAGAAATGGGCGCGCCAGATTTAATCCTTAGCGCCTACTACCTTAGCGATATGACCGGCAATGAGCTCCTTCATATACTCAGAGAAGACGAAGCCAAACAAACTATTTGTTTCGTATTGGTATCCAGTGTTACCGACATTAAACAACTCGATGCCGTTCGCCAAGCAGGTGTTGTCGCCATTCTACCCAAACCTTTCGTCGCAAAAGATCTAGAGCTTGCACTAAAAACAACCCTCAGTCATTTAAACCCTGAAGAATTAGCACTGAATAGCACAGAGATTGATGACTTAAGAATTCTCCTAGTGGATGACAGTGCTCTTGCACGTAAACATATCAGACGAACCCTCTCATCCATGGGGCTAGAAAATGTTACTGAAGCAGAAAATGGATATGAAGCCGTCGGCCTGTTAGATTCAACTTTGTTTGACTTAATCGTCACCGACTACAATATGCCGGAAATGGATGGTCGCGAGTTGTCAGCTTACATTAGAGAACAAAGCAACCAAGCATCTGTACCCATCATCATGGTTACCAGCGAACACAATGAAAGCCGCCTCGCCGCCGTACAACAAGCCGGCGTCTCTGCCATTTGCGACAAACCCTTCGAGCCTGAAAATGTGAAACAATTAATCCAACAATTGATTAATTAAACCTAGCATTTCAAACATGGCTAAAAGCCAATCTTCCATCAGCATTGTAATGCCTTGTTTAAATGAAGCCGAGAATCTCGACGCCTTATTACCCAAGCTAAAAGAGGCTCAACCCAAGGCAGAAATTTTAGTTGTTAACGATGGCTCAACCGACCGTTCAGTGGAAGTTTGCCAACAACACGGCATAAGCGTTGTATCACACCCGACGTCATTAGGAAGCGGCGCGGCCATAAAAACAGGGGCACGCAATGCCACGTCTTTATGGACTCAGACGGCCAACACGCACCTGCAGATATCCAACGGCTACTCGACAAATTAGACGAAGGCTACGATACGATCGTTGCCGCAAGGCAGTCAAACTCCCATGCCTCAAGAAAACGACTGTTCAGCAATACTGTCTTTAACAAACTCGCTTCATTTATGACCGGGCAAAAAATAGCGGACTTAACATCCGGCTTGCGAGCCGTTCGCGCAAAGGAAGGACAACAGGGTCAGGTCTTGCAACCAAGCACGGTAGCTTCTTACATCATTCAAACAAAACCAGATCACCAATTATTACTAATCATTCGCTATTAATACTTTTAACCCTGTTTTGTCTCTCATCAATAAGCAATTCATCGTCACTTTGTATATAGCACAACATCTATTTTTAAATCTATTCCGGCTCTTACTAGTGCAGATACAAACTGTTTTTTATGTTTCTTAACGTTCGAATGACAAACCAACATCACAAATTCACCACTTTTTCATGCGCAATTAAAATAATATTTACTACACAAACCCTTATTTTCTATTATATTTAGTTTAAGTAATATTTATTATGCATTCATTACAGGGATTTATTTGAATCAATATGGCAGTATCTAGCGAAAAAACTTACTTGGGTGGCTTGGCTAGGCGACTTGTTTTAGACGGTTTAATTACTGAAGAAGTTGCGCGTGAGCATTCTGAAGGTGCGCGTAAGAAGAAAAAATCATTCGTTAGTTTTCTTGTTGAACAAAAAATCCTAGACAGTCAAAGCATTGCTGTTTCTGCTTCTGAAGAGTTTGGCGTTCCTCTTTTTGATATTAACGCACTCAACAAGGAAGTTATTCCTAAGGGACTTGTTGAGGAAAAACTCATTCGCAAACACCATGCTTTACCAATTTTTAAGCGCGGCAATAAGTTATTTGTGGCGGTGTCTGACCCGACAAACCTGCAGGCACTGGATGAAATAAAGTTCCAAACTCGGATGAGCACCGAGGCCATCCTTGTTGAAGAGGACAAGTTAACGCACGTTATTGAATTAGCTATGGATGACGAAGATACATCCATGGATGATTTGCTGGATGAAGATCTCGATAATATTAATTTTGATGATCTCGATGCGGTTCCTGAAGATGATATTGACAGTGAAATTGACGATGCGCCGGTAGTTCGCTTTGTTAATAAGATTTTGCTGGACGCTATTAAAAAAGGCGCATCTGACATCCATTTTGAACCGTATGAAAAGAGCTTCCGCATTCGAACACGGCAAGACGGTATTTTAAAAGAAGTCGCATCGCCGCCGATGAATATCGCCAACAAGCTAACATCACGCATTAAAGTGATGTCTCGCATGAACATTTCTGAACGGCGCATCCCGCAAGATGGCCGTATTAAAATGGCCGTGTCGAAAAAAAGATCCATAGATTTTCGTGTCAACACATGCCCTACTTTGTATGGCGAGAAAATCGTATTACGTATTCTTGACCCAACCAGCGCTCAAGTTGGAATTGAACAATTAGGTTTCGATCCTACTCAAAAAGAGGCCTTTTCAAAAGCTATTGCAAAACCCTATGGCATGATTTTGGTTACTGGCCCAACCGGGAGTGGCAAAACGGTGAGCTTATATACTGCGCTGAACTTACTTAACCAGCCAGATATTAATATTTCCACGGCTGAAGACCCTGTTGAGATTACCGTCGCAGGAATTAACCAAGTTAACGTCAACCCGAAAACGGGCCTGACCTTTGCTGAAGCACTTCGTGCCTTCTTACGGCAAGATCCAGACATCATCATGGTCGGTGAGATTCGTGACCTTGAAACCGCTGAAATTTCGGTTAAAGCAGCGCAAACTGGTCACTTGGTATTGTCTACCTTGCACACAAATGACGCCCCGCAAACGCTAAACCGTTTAAACCAAATGGGCATTCCACCTTACAATATCGCTGCTTCTGTGTTGCTGATTATGGCGCAACGTTTGGCTAGAAAATTATGCGATAGGTGTAAGAAAGAAGAAGAGTTACCAACCGACTTGCTAATTAAGGAAGGTTTTAAGCCTGAAGATGCAGAAGGACTTATCACCTATAAAGCGGTTGGCTGTGATTACTGTGTTAATGGCTACAAAGGCCGCGTGGGTATTTTTCAAGTCATGCCCATTTCCGAAGCAATGGAGTCATTGATTATCCAAGGTGGCTCAACCAAAGATCTTGAAAAACAATCAGCAGATGAAGGGGTTTTAACACTTCGTGAATCTGGCTTAGAGAAAATCAAATCTGGCATCACCAGTATCGAAGAAATTAATCGAATTACTAAAGACTAAAATATTATGGCTGCTCATTCATCTAAAGTGATCTATCTGTGGGAAGGAACCGACAATAAAGGCAACCGTAACAAAGGCGAAATTTCTGCCCGAAGTGACGCGATTGTTAAAGCTGAGCTACGTCGACAAGGTATTCGCCCGGTAAAAGTTAAGAAAAAACCTCAACCTTTGTTTGGCACTATGGGACAAAAACCCATTATTCCTAAAGACATTGCCATATTCAGTCGACAACTGGCCACCATGATGGCGGCCGGCATTCCTTTAGTGCAATCATTCGACATTATCGGCAGAGGGCACGAAAAACCAGCCATGCAGGACATGTTGGCTGCGATTAAAGCCGATATTGAAGGCGGCTCAACACTGACCGAAAGCTTAAGCAAATTTCCTTTCCAGTTTGACGAGCTGTTTTGTAACTTGGTAGAAGCGGGTGAACATGCTGGTATTTTGGAAGAACTCCTCGTTAAGATTGCTGAATACAAGGAAAAGACCGAAAGCTTAAAAGCTAAAATCAAAAAAGCGCTGACTTATCCTATTTCCGTTCTAATTGTTGCTGTCATTGTTACGTCTATCTTGCTTGTGTTTGTGGTGCCGCAATTCGAAAGTTTATTTAGCGGATTCGGCGCTGACCTTCCCGCCTTTACCCAAATGGTGGTCGAGTTGTCACGTTTTATGCAGGAATGGTGGTGGGTTGTATTTGGCATCATCGGTGCCGTTGTCTTTGCCATCATGCAGGTGAAGAAACGCTCACGCAAATTCAACCACTTGCTGGATAGAATGGTTCTTAAAATGCCGGTTATTGGCGACATTATGAATAAAGCCGCTATCGCGCGGTATGCAAGAACCTTATCGACTATGTCTGCTGCGGGCGTTCCTCTTGTTGAGGCTTTGGAATCTGTCGCCGGCGCAACAGGTAACATTGTTTATGCCGATGCCGTTTTGAACATGAGGGAGCAAGTTGCTACCGGCATTCAACTACAACAATCCATGAAGAATGTTGGCTTATTCCCACATATGGTGGTACAAATGGTCGCCATTGGTGAAGAAGCGGGTTCAGTTGAAACTATGTTGGGCAAAGTTGCCGATTTTTACGAAGAAGAAGTCGATAACGCAGTTGACTCCCTCGCCAGCTTAATCGAACCATTGATTATGGCCATTTTAGGCGTTTTGGTCGGTGGTTTAATCGTTGCGATGTACCTACCCATCTTTATGCTAGGATCTGTTTTCTAAAAGCTAAACGGCGGTTGTTCTACACATGAACATAATTCAAGCGCTTGAACAAAGTGCGCTATTTTTATACCTATCTGTTGGCCTACTCGGCCTTCTCGTGGGTAGTTTTCTCAACGTTGTAGTCTATCGCTTGCCGATTATGTTGCAACGAAGCTGGCGACAAGAGTGTTTGAGTTTTCTTGAGCAAGCAGAAACTGAAAGCATTCCACCCATCGTTTTCAATTTATCACAACCACGTTCACGTTGCCCTGCTTGCAACCACCCAATCAGTGCGATTGAGAACATTCCGGTTTTGAGTTATTTGTTCTTAAGAGGGCGTTGTAAAAGCTGCAAAAAATCCATTTCGATACGCTATCCCGTCGTTGAATTAATAACCGCTTTATTGTTCATTCTTATCGCTATGCAGTTTGGCGTAACATTACAAGGTTGTGCTGCTTTAATTTTTACCTGGGTATTGATTTGTCTAGCCTTAATCGATGTTGATACACAGTTATTACCCGATAACATCACGCTTCCATTGCTTTGGTTTGCGCTATTTATCAGCCTGTTTAATGTTTTTGTCTCCCCACAAGTCGCGCTGATTGGTGCCTTAGTCGGCTATTTAAGCCTTTGGTCTGTGTTTTGGCTGTTCAAACTGGCTACCGGCAAAGAAGGTATGGGCTATGGTGACTTCAAACTACTGGCCGCCATAGGTGCTTTTCTGGGATGGCAGATGTTACCGCTAATCATCATGCTATCGGCCTTCATTGGTGCCATCTTTGGCATTTCACTTATCGTGATTAAAGGCCATGACAAAAACGCGCCCATACCCTTTGGGCCTTATTTATCAATTGCTGGGTTTATTGCTTTAATCTGGGGAGCTCAGATTAACCAAGCTTACCTACAATTTATTAGTTTGTAATTGTCTATGTTAATCATTGGCTTAACTGGTGGCATTGGCTGTGGAAAAACCACGGTTAGCCAATTATTTGAAGAGCAAAATGTACCTTTAGTTGATGCAGATGAAATTTCACACGCTATTGTACAAACAGGACAGCCCGCCCTAGCTCAGCTATCAAAAGCATTTGGTCAGCAAGTCCTGCTATCTAATGGCTCGCTTAATAGGGACTACTTACGCGAACTGGTTTTTAACAAGCCTAAAGAAAAAGAAAAGTTGGAAAGTATTCTACACCCCATTATTTATCAAGTTATGTATCAACAGCTTGAAGAGTTTGACTCGCCTTATGGCATTCTCAGTATTCCGCTATTATTGGAAACAATGCACCAAGATAAAGTTGATCGAGTTTTGGTGATTGATTGCTTGGAGGAAACACAAAAATCAAGGGTGAAAGCCCGCGACCAGCTCAGCGATTCAATCATTGATTCAATTATGGACTCTCAATGCTCACGTGAGTTTCGTCTCTCACATGCAGATGATATTCTTAATAATGATAGTACATTAGAGCTCTTGAAACCTTACGTAAAAGAGCTGCACAAATTTTACCTAAAAATTAGTACTGGAAAAAATAACAAGCATCCGGCAAAATAACCATTTTACAAGCTCACGATAACCAAGTGCCTGAACAAATAACGTACGAATTACCCCTTAGCGAACGTATCCGAACTTTTTTGCGCTTAGAAGATTTATTTGAGCAAATGCATCATTTCTCACAACAGGATGGCGAGTGGCAAAATCGTGCTGAGCTCAGTTGCTTATTAGATATCCTTGCCATATCCGGTAGAACCGATTTAAGAAATGAAATAACCAAAGAAATTGAACGTCATACCAAGTCGCTGGTTATTTTCGCGCAAAACCCAAAAGTAGACCGCGAAAAGCTAGAACAGAGCATCGAACAACTGACCCAATTAAACCTTAAGCTAATATCTCCTACCGGCAGAATTGACCAAGTAATAGGGCAAGTTGATTTGTTAAAGTGTTTAGCTCAACGTAATAGTATACCCGGTGGTACTTGCGATTTTGACCTTCCTGCGTATCACTTTTGGTTAAACAAACCATTGCAACAACGTCGCGAGGCAATACACGCTTGGACTAATCATTTACATCCCATTACGAAAGCTATTTCTTTGCTCCTACAGTTCATTCGTTTTAGCGCAACACCTGTATTAAAAACGGCTGATTCTGGTTTTTATCAACAAAACCTTGAAACGTCGCAACCCGTTCAACTACTTCGCGTTTCACTTACAATGAACACCAAATACTTTGCAGAAATAAGCGGGGGTAAACATCGTTTCACCGTGCGATTTATGGAGCCCAATGAGTCTGAGAGACCTAGCCAAACAAATAACGATATCGACTTCACTTTAAGTATTTGCCAACTTTAATCTTATGACTACATCTGTCTCATGCCCTTCATGTGAAAAAAAGGTTCTATGGAATCAGGAATCCCCCTTCAAGCCATTTTGTTGTGAGCGCTGCAAAATGATTGACTTAGGCGATTGGGCTTCCGAAAAGCATGCAATTTCAGGCGAACCCGCCTACTTAAACGAAGAACTCGAGAATCTTGAAAGTGAGTTCTTTTAGAAAAGTCTTAACCCGTTTCATTTATAAAAGCACGAATTCCAGCAACCCCATAAGCCCTCATTAATCTAGCGTGCTCTATATCCATCGGTCCTACTCCACCTAGCGCAAAAACGGGAAGTTTAAATTTTTCTGAAATTTTGGAAAACAACTCCCAACCTAATGGCGTTGCTGCTGGGTGCGATTTTGTTTTTGCAACAGGAGATAAGACAGCAAATAAAACACACGCTTCCTGTGCTTGCCTAAGGTCTTGTTCGGAATGACATGAGGTCGACACCAGAAGGTTTTCAGGAAGGGGTAACTGTGCCGAATGAAACTCGTCAACACTTAGGTGTACTGCTTTTGCATTTAACGCCAACGCTGCGTCGATACTCGTATTTAAAAAGAGCGTGACTCCTTTTTTATTGCATAACTCCATAGCCGTTTTTGCTAATTTCGCGAAACTTTCTTTATCCAACGACTTTGCTCGTAATTGAATCATTGAATACCCCTGAGCCAGTAACCCACTTAAATGTATCAACATCTGCTCTGCACCCCCCAGCGAATCATCGACAATCGGGTAATAATCGGACAAGTTTAGGTTATCTATAATTTTTTTATTAGCCGCTGGAAAAGCGTATCGTTTGAGTTCAGGTATAGCGATCCATTTGAGGGGTTGGTTTTCTATACTTTGAGGAATCCCATGAAACGAATCAACCTGATGCACATCAAGGTGCACCTTCAAATCACCATAGTCATGGTAAATATCGAGCAAGGGCCTAGACGAACTAATCGTGATGCCTAGCTCTTCAGTTAATTCCCTTTTTAAGGCTTGATAGGTGCTTTCGC
>DUCA01000018.1 GCA_012960055.1 Cycloclasticus sp. | reverse complement strand
CCAGGATCAGCATATTTTAGTGGCCTATAAACCCCACTTTTTAGCTGTCACATCCGGCGGTATTTATGTGAATGAATGCTTGCAAAACCGCTTACAACGCAGCACAGGCATTAAGGCCTTACAAGCGTTGCATCGTTTGGATAGAGTGACCGCAGGTTTGGTCATGTTCTCTGTTAACCCGGACACTCGCCATCGCTACCATCATTTATTTGAAACACGGCAAATACACAAAACCTACCAGGCTATTGCTAACATTAGTGACGGTGAAAACCTTGTCGGTCAGCAGTGGGAAATTAAAAATCGCATCGTGCAGGCCGAACCACGCTTCCGCATGCGTGTGACCGAAGGCGAAACTAATAGCCACTCTGTGATTCGATGCCTACAACAATCTACTCAACATGCGTTATTTGAATTAAACCCCGTAACGGGTAAAACCCATCAATTACGCGTTCACATGCAGGCGCTGGGCTGGCCCATATTGAATGACAAATACTACCCGCAATTACAGCCGTTATCAGCGGATAACTATTCAGCACCCTTGCAGTTACTAGCAAAGGAACTTCAGTTTATTGACCCAATGACTCAGCATCCAAGGTGCTTTAGCTGTGACAGTAACTTGTCGCTGAAATAAGGTAAATATGCCACCGCGCTTTGGCGGTCAGGTTGATTTGTTGTTGGCTTTTTTAATAAATAAAGCGGGCTGATTTCTTGACCTTCGAGTAAAACCAGAAGGGCGGGCTACTTATACCCAAAGGGCATAAGTTTCATTTAAGTGGAAGATGAAACTCTTCCCCTTAATTCAGCTTTAACTATAAAAGGCTTCAACAGTTCCTTTTAGCCTCACCAGAAGCGGCTGTCCTCGACGGTCCAACGATTTAGGAGAAGAGATTTTCACCCAACCTTCACTGATGCAATACTCCTCAACATCGGTACGTTCTTTGCCGTTGAGCCTAATGCCAATTTTGTGCTCAAAATTTTCTGCCACATGATATGGGCTGCAAGGGTTGCCCGAAAGGCGATCAGGTAAAGAGGGTAGCGATTTAGTATCGTTCATATGAGTGGTCTGAATTAAATAACAAGTGCGCTATTGTAGGCAATATAGGCCTAGCGCTCAAGAACTGCAGTAGCGTTAAGCGGTGTTGCTTAGTGAAACCAAACAGGCTGCCCATTTGTTATTTTCAATGTGTTCGTTTTAAAAGATTTAGATTTTTTTAGAATGAGAGTAATGTTTAGCCCATGACATTACCCATACTCTACTCTTTGCAACATTGCCCATACGCCATGCGTGCAAGGCTCGCTATTTTATCGGCGGGGCAGACGGTCATGCTTCGTGCCATTACGATGACGAATAAACCCGCTGACATGTTAACGATGTCAGCTAAAGGGACGGTGCCAGTTTTAATTTTAGAAAATAGTGTTGATTTTAATAATGAAAATGCAGGCAAAAAGCAGGTCATCGATGAAAGTCTAGACATTATGTTGTGGGCTCTAAATCTCAATGACCCTGAGAATTTACTCTATTCTCAATCCCCAGAATATTTAAAAGAAATGCTTCAAATAATTGAAGAAAATGACAAACAATTCAAACCAACACTGGAGCAATATAAACGCGCTAGGCGCTACCATAATAATGATGAAGAGCATTACCGGCTGCTATGTGAACCTTTTGTTCAGCAACTAGAGTCTCGTTTAACACAACATGAGTTCTTAATGGGTTCTACGCCAAGTTTGCTCGATTATGCATTGCTGCCCTTTATTCGGCAGTTTTCCCGGGTCAATCGACAAGTGTATTTACAGGGGGGGTATGCTCATTTGCAAAGGTGGTTAAATCACCATTTGCAAAGCCGACACTACTCAAAAGCCATGTTCAAATACCCATTGTGGTTAGATAAATATCAAGAATGTATATTGGGAGAGTAAGCGTTTAAGTGCTTTCAAAATCTATGGATTCTAGGTTCAAACCCGAGGTCACAAGCAACTATTAGAAGTTCAATGGAATCTGCCCTCCTTGTTTCCTTTTTTCTGTCTCCATAAGATGGGACCTACTTCGTAAAATCAACACCTTACAATATCTTCATGCATTTTATTTCCCAATAATAAAAGCAACCTTAATATCTCAGCGTGGTGATCGAACAAGAATACGGGTTATCCAACCACTATGCCGCTTGTCTGATGCCGTCAAAGATGAACTGAACCGCTAGAGCCGACAATAGTACTCCCATAACCCGAGTAATGACTTGCGTGCCAATTACTCCAAGCACGTGTTGGATTTTTCCGGCTATTAGCAAAGTTATGAAAGTAAAAAACAAGACGGCTAACAAGGCGGCAACAAAGGCCATCTGTCCAGCGACATCTCCCTCTTCGTTCGCCATAAGTAAAATAGCGGCGCCCATTGCGCCAGGGCCGGCTAGTTAGAGGGGTGGCTAGCGGGAATACTGAAATATCCTTCTTTGATGTCGCCTCACGCTCCTCTTCGTCCGTGGTTGATATGCCGCCGGAGGAACGAGCGAATACCATCTCAATGCCGATTAGGAGAAACAAAATACCCCCTGCAGCTCTCAAGGCCGCAAGGGATATGCCGAGGCCTGCCAATAACATTTTTCCAACTCGGGCAAAAATAACTAAAATAATGGCGGCAACAAGCGTTCCTCGGATAGCCATCAATAGCTTATGTTGCGACGTTTCGCCAGCAGTCAACGCGGCGAACACAGCCGCGACGTCTAGAGGGCCGATGGTCGCGAAGAATGTCGCAAGAGCTACGCCAGCAGACTCAAGCATTGGCGTGGAACGTTTTGGTTGTCATTTAGCCATGATAATAAGTGGATGAGGTTCTACTTATAGTATATAGGTATACCCATAGGGTATACGTTTCACGAAGCAGGCCCGTCGAACTCAGCTTTATAAGAGGAGAGGCTTTGCATTTAATTAGGGCATTTAAGACTAAACAGGGGAGGTGACGGTGCTTCAGCGAGCCAGTTTTTTATACTTAATCCGCCTTGGTTGATCCGCTTCCGCGCCAATTCTTCGTTTTAAATCAGCTTCGTATTCTTCATAGTTACCTTCAAACCATACGACATTACTGTCGCCTTCGAATGCGAGCATGTGGGTGGCGATTCTGTCTAAGAACCAACGGTCATGCGAGATAACCACGGCGCAACCAGGGAAGCTGAGTAGGGCTTCTTCTAGGGCGCGGAGTGTTTCAATGTCTAGGTCGTTGGTGGGTTCATCGAGTAATAATACGTTGCCGCCTTCTTTAAGTACTTTGGCTAAATGTACGCGGTTACGTTCACCACCGGACAGGTCGCCCATACGTTTTTGTTGGTCTGAGCCTTTAAAGTTAAAGCGGCCCACGTAGGCGCGTGATGGGGTTTCGTAGGTGCCGACGGTTATCACGTCGTTGCCTTCTGAAATTTCCTCGAACACGGTTTTGTTGTCGTCTAGGTCATCACGGGATTGGTCTACGTAGGCGAGCTTGACGGTTTCACCGATTTTAATCTCGCCGCCACTGGCGTCTTCCATGCCGCCCATCATTTTGAATAGGGTAGATTTACCCGCGCCGTTGGCGCCAATAATGCCGACGATGCCGCCTTGAGGTAGGGTGAAACTCACATTATCAAATAACACGCGGTCGCCAAAGGCTTTGCTAATGTTAACGGCTTCAATAACAGAGTCACCTAAACGTGGGCCAGGTGGTATGTAAATTTCTTGAGTTTCGCTGCGTTTTTGGAAGTCTTTGGATTGCAGTTCATCAAATCGTGCCATACGCGCTTTACTTTTTGCGTGGCGGCCTTTGGGGTTTGAACGTACCCATTCCAGTTCTTTTTTAATGGAACGTTTTTGCGACGCTTCGGCTTTTTGTTCTTGCTCTAAGCGCGCGTCTTTTTGTTCTAACCACGATGAGTAGTTGCCTTCCCAAGGAATACCGCGCCCACGATCCAGTTCTAAAATCCAACCGGCGACGTTATCTAAGAAGTACCGATCATGGGTCACGGCAACTACAGTACCGGTAAAGTCGTGTAAGAAGCGCTCTAACCACGCGACGGATTCCGCATCCAAGTGGTTTGTGGGTTCATCAAGCAACAACATGTCAGGTTTTGATAGCAATAATTTACACAGCGCAACGCGGCGTTTTTCACCACCGGACAGTTTGCTAACGTCGGCATCCCAAGGTGGCAGGCGTAATGCGTCAGCCGCTATTTCCATCGTACGGTCGGTATCGTGGCCGTCACCTGCTTGCAAAATACTCTCCAGTTCAGCCTGTTTTTTTGCTAGTGCGTCAAAGTCGGCATCGGGTTCTGCGTAAGCGGCATATACCGCATCTAATTCGGCTTGGGCATTGGTGAAATCGCCCAGCGCTTCTTCAATATTGCCGCGCACGTCTTTGCTTTCATCTAGCTGGGGTTCTTGCGATAAATAGCCAATTTTAATGCCGGGTTGTGGGCGAGCTTCCCCTTCAATGTCAGTATCTAGCCCTGCCATAATTTTAAGCAGTGTGGATTTACCTGAACCGTTTAAGCCGAGTACGCCAATCTTTGCGCCGGGATAAAATGATAAATAAATATCCGTAAGAATTTTACGTTTAGGAGGAACGACCTTGCTAACACCGTTCATGGTAAAAATGTATTGAGCCATAGTTATGTTTGTTAAATTTAGTTATTAAAGGTAAGTGGGTGATTAGTCGCTTTGTGCGCTATCGGTTAAAGCGGGTTTGGAGGCTTGCATCATAATAACGGCGGCGAGCAAATAGCCGAGATTTAGTATGCCGGTCCATTTAAGCCAGTGGGGCTCAGTGAGAAAGAAGAAGCCAATCGGGCAAAAAGATACGAAGAACATCAGCAATAGTGCGGCGCCGTGACCACGTATGGATGAGATAACTGAGACGATAGCGAGTATGCTCATAATAAAGGCACCAGAAAAACTTGTGCCAGATAATGATAAAACACTGGTCGGCCCCCACATCGCATAGTTCCATAGTAAGTAAGCGCCTACCCCTGAAAGGGCGCCTATATACTGCCCAATGATGTAGTTTAGTTTGCGCAAATTATAATCCCCATGGGAATGAAAGTTAAGAAAATGAAACTTAATCTAGCGTACTGGAATTAACCGGTAGCGTAAACCCGCTAGTAATCTCTTCACGTTTTTTGTCTGTTGAAGTCTGTCAAAAATAGCCGTGTTTTATAGATACTGTTAAGCTGACCTACAGATGAGTTATAGACTTTGTATTGAGACAACAGATGGTGCATAGCAAAAGCTTTTTGTTGCTAGTGATTCTACTATGTTGGAGCACCCATGCCGGTGCCCATGGTGGCGTTGGCATGGAAGATGACATGTGCGTCATCAAAATCGGCTTTTTAAAAGCACACTTTATCGGTTATCAACAAACCGATGATGGTGCCGAGGAGTTTTGTGAGGACGCCCCAAAAGTGGCCGATAGTATTTTCGTTATTGAGTACTTGCACAATTTCCTCAAGCAAATGCAGGTTGATTTCCGCATTATCAAAGATGTTAATGATATGGGTAAGTTTGCCAATTGGGGCGACATTAGCAAGCTCAGTACGTTAGGGCCGGATACGGTTTATTACCTGCCGCCGGCGAAATATCCAAATGGTATGCTAAAGGCCGATTTCAACTTTCAACAAGCGGGCGGTTATATCGGGATTGTGACGGCCAGTCACCCTGAAAAAGAAAAAACGTATCGGGCGGTTTTTTATTTCCAAGTGGGCAGAGTTGACTATGGCTACATACCGCTCTTTTTTACTTTGCTACTTGTAGCACTTACGCTTTATTGCTTGTTAAAGAAAAGGTTTTTCAGCGCTTTATTCCACGTTTAAATATGCCTAACGAGAAATGAGGTGCGCCATTTATAGCGGTATAAGTGACGACTATAGTCATTTAAAACGGTGAATAAAGTACTGGTGTACAGCAGAATTTACGGTTAGCATTAATATTGTCAAGTGGTCTAGAGATTTGTAACTTCTAATCTGTTTTTAAAATAGGGAGAGGAATGTAGCTTATGGTATTTGCAATTGTGTTGATCTTATTGGTCATTGGCTCTGTGCTTTTTCATTTTCTCAGCCCCTGGTATTTAACCCCGCTTGCTTCAAACTGGAGCGCAATTGACGACACCCTTGATATTACTTTCCTAGTTACAGGGTTTGTTTTTGTCGCTGTTAACGTGTTCTTGGCTTATTGCGTGTATAAGTTTCGCCACAAAAAAGGCAGGCTAGCGCATTACGAACCTGAAAATAAAAAACTGGAAATCTGGCTTACCGTCTTAACATCAATTGGTGTTGCCGCGATGCTAACGCCTGGCTTATACGTGTGGGCAGACTTCATTAACCCGCCAGAAGACGCGGATATCGTTGAAGTTGTTGGAAAACAATGGCAGTGGAGCTACCGTTTTCCGGGAGCGGATGGGAAGCTGGGTACGGTCGATACTCGGCATACGACGACCGCTAATCCGTTTGGCATGAACCCAGACGACCCTCATGGTCAAGATGATGTGCTGGTCATGGGCAACTTACATCTACCGATTGATCAGCCTGTGAAGATGTTGTTACGCTCGCAAGATGTGCTGCACGATTTCGCGGTGGCGCAATTTCGCGTGAAAATGGATTTGGTACCAGGCCACGTCACCTCGTTGTGGTTTACGCCCACCGTGTTGGGTAAATACGATGTTTTATGCGAGGAGCTATGTGGTGTGGGTCATTACAACATGCGTAGCTATGTCGTTGTAGAGACAAGGGCGGACTTTGAGGCATGGTTAAGCGATAAACCGACCTACGCGGAAAGCGTTTCCGCTGATAGTGCTACCGTGTCAGCAGACGAAGTCGGTCCAATTGAACGTGGTCGCTTGCTTGCGACATCACGCGGTTGTGTAGCCTGTCATAGCACGGACGGCACAAGCGGTATTGGCCCTACTTGGCGAGGGCTGTTTGGTAAAACAGAAGCACTGGTCGATGGTAGTATCATTGTGGTTAGTGAGGATTACTTCATAGAATCTATCATCGACCCGGCGACGAAAGTGGTCGAAGGGTATGCGCCAATTATGCCACCAAGTAGTTTTACGGACGCCGAGATGGGAGCGTTGATTGCTTATGTTAGAGCGCTCTGAAATAGTGGAACGGGACAATAAAGAACAACCATGGAGGCAACCTAATGTCTTATGAAACACACGATGCACAGCATTTTGCACCGCCGTCCGAAATACCGGAGATGGAGCTTTACCACCCTAAAACTTGGCTGGGTAAGTACGTATTTTGTCAGGATGCTAAGGTCATTGCAATCCAGTATTCCTGTGTCGCGATAGCTATTGGCCTGCTAGCGTTGGCTATGTCTTTGCTGATACGAGTGCAGCTTGGTTGGCCAGGCACGTTTGATTTTATCGATCCAAGTGCATATATCCAGTTGGTTACCATGCACGGCATGATTATGGTGGTGTATTTGCTAACCGCGTTATTTCTAGGTGGTTTTGGTAATTATTTAATTCCGCTGATGGTAGGTGCTCGAGATATGGTGTTTCCCTTCGTCAATATGCTCAGCTTTTGGATTTACTTTATCGCTGTGTTGGTGCTGGTTGCGAGCTTATTTGTGCCGGGAGGTGCGTCAGGTGCTGGTTGGACTTTGTATCCTCCGCAGGCCATTTTGCCGGGCACACCAGGTTCCGGTATGGGAATCATATTAATGTTAGTGTCGTTGTCGCTGTTTATCGTGGGCTTTACTATGGGCGGGCTAAACTACGTGGTTACCGTATTGCAGGCGCGCACTCGGGGCATGACATTGATGCGTATGCCACTGACAATATGGGGGATTTTTATGGCCACTATTTTGGCATTGCTCGCCTTTCCAGCGTTGTTGGTCGCCTCTATCATGATGTTGCTCGACGCAACTTTAGGTACCAGTTTTTTCATGCCTGCCGTTGTATCGATGGGGCAACAATTGGATTACGAGGGCGGTAGCCCAATCTTGTTTCAGCATTTATTCTGGTTTTTTGGCCACCCCGAGGTCTACATTGTTGCCTTACCTGCTTTTGGCATCGTCTCCGATTTGTTATCGGTTCATGCGCGGAAAAATATTTTTGGTTATCGGATGATGGTGTGGGCGATTATTATTATTGGCGC
>DUCA01000017.1:7490-8136 GCA_012960055.1 Cycloclasticus sp. | reverse complement strand
TCATTAGATTAAAGGAAGAATATTAATGGCTCTGAAAACAATTATTCTGGCTGCGGGCAAAGGCACTCGGATGAAGTCAAACTTGCCAAAGGTTTTACACCCTGTCGCCGGTAAGCCAATGCTTCATCATGTGCTGGAGGCAGCATCCAGTTTAGGTGGTGACATTACAATTGTGTATGGCCATGGTGGTGATCAAGTTAAAGATAAGTCAACGCAGATCAATTTAAAGTGGGCTGAACAAGTAGAACAACTGGGCACCGGACACGCGGTTCAGCAGGCACAATCCAGTATAGAAGACGACGATACGGTGTTGATACTCTATGGGGATGTGCCATTAACTAACCCACAGACGCTTAAAAAACTAGTCAGTAAAACCAGTAAACACGTGTTAGCGCTATTGACGGTTAAACTAGATAAGCCGACAGGTTATGGGCGCATTATTCGTCAAAATAACAACGTTGAACGAATTGTTGAACAAAAAGATGCGAGCGAAGCTGAGTTGCTTGTTACTGAGGTTAACACCGGCATTCTGGCGGTTAACGGTCAACATTTGAAGCGTTGGTTGTCTAAGTTACAAAGTAACAACGCACAAGGTGAGTTTTACCTAACCGATATCATTGAGATGGCGGTTAATGATGGTGTGCTG
>DUCA01000017.1:0-7477 GCA_012960055.1 Cycloclasticus sp. | reverse complement strand
AATTTGAAGTCATGGGTGTTAACTCGAAAAGAGAACTTAATATTGTTGAGCGACATTATCAGAAGACCCAAGCCGAAGCGCTAATGGATATGGGGGTTACGTTGGCAGACGCCAACCGGATAGACATCCGTGGTGAGCTGGATATACAAGGAACGGATATTTATATAGATGTAAATTGCGTTTTTGAAGGTAAAGTGACATTGGGTTCTCATGTTAATATCGCCGCAAACTGCAATATGACGAATACCATGCTTGCCGATGGTGTAACCATAAAACCCAACAGTGTATTAGAAGACTGTCGTGTTGGTGAAAATAGTTCAATAGGCCCCTACGCACGATTGAGACCAGGTGCTGTGCTCAATAAAAATGTTCACGTGGGCAATTTTGTTGAAATTAAAAAAACCAATGTGGGTGATGGGTCTAAAATCAGCCATTTAAGTTACATTGGTGATGCTGAGATTGGTAAAGCTGTCAATATCGGCGCAGGAACAATCACGTGTAATTATGATGGCGTTAGTAAATTCAAAACCATCATCGAAGATGACGTGTTTATTGGCTCAGATACGCAACTTGTCGCTCCTGTTGTTGTTAAGAAAGGGGCCACAATAGGCGCAGGAACCACATTAACTAAAACTGCGCCAGAAGGTGAACTAACCCTGTCGCGAGCGAAACAAATAACCCTGAAGGGTTGGAAAAAACCAACTAAGGACTGATATGTGCGGAATAGTAGGTGCGTTAGCAACAAGAGACATTACCCAAGTGTTAGTGCAGGGTTTACAACGCCTTGAATACAGAGGATATGACTCAGCTGGCGTTGCGGTTGTTGATGAGAATGGTGATGTACAACGTAGGCGCAAACAAGGGAAGGTTAAGAACTTAGAAAAGTTAATCAGTGAACAACCTTTATCCGGATTTTGTGGCATCTCTCATACGAGGTGGGCGACACATGGTGTTCCATCACAAGCGAATGCGCACCCGCACGTCTGTAACGATATTGCACTGGTTCATAACGGCATTATTGAAAATCACGAAGAATTGCGTAAGCAACAGATACAACAAGGCCACGAATTCGACTCTGAAACAGACACCGAAGTTATCGTCCACGCGGTTTACGATGCATGGAAGGTCGTTGGCGACTTATTGGCAGCAGTACAGAGCACAATAAAACAGCTGAACGGTGCCTATGCGTTAGGTGTGATTGAGAAAAACAAAAATGGCAGGATGATTGCAGCCCGCAAGGGTAGCCCATTAGTTATCGGCTTGGGTGACGGTGAATTCTTCATTGCATCTGACGTGTTCGCCTTATTGGGTGAGGCGTCCAAATTTATTTATTTAGAAGATGGTGATGTAGCAGATATAACCCTTGATGGCGTGATCATCTACGATGCGTCAGGTAAGCAAGTGACGCGCCCAATAACTGAAACAGAATTAAAAGCAGACAATGTAGGCCTAGGTAAATACCGCCACTACATGCAAAAAGAAATTTTTGAGCAGGCCGCTGCGCTGAAGCGCACTATTGAAGGAAGAATAGAAAATGGGCGCCTATCAGATAGTTGTTTTGGTGAGGATGCGAATGAGGCTTTTAAAACAATTGAAGAAGTCCAGATAGTCGCCTGTGGAACAAGTTTCCATGCGGGGATGGTGTCTAAATATTGGTTTGAATCATTAGCAGGACTGCCGTGTAGCGTTGAAGTTGCCAGCGAATTTAGGTATCGACCACATGTTGTAAATAAAAAGACATTGTTCGTTACTATTTCACAATCTGGTGAAACGGCTGATACATTAGCTGCATTACAGGCTTCTTCTGCACTGGGGTATGAGCACACACTGTCTATCTGTAATGTGCCGGAAAGCTCATTAGTACGCGGCTCACAATGGCACTTAATGACCAAAGCAGGGCTGGAGATTGGCGTTGCATCGACCAAAGCATTTACAACACAATTAGCTGCTTTGTTGATGTTAGTCGTGGCGCTGGGCAAGCACAAAAACATTAGCAAAAAACAGGAAACGGACATTGTTAGGCAGTTGGAAATACTGCCTGAAAAGGTGGCGGAAGTATTACGTTTAGAGCCAGAAATCATTTGTTTTGCTGACCAGTTTGAAGATAAAAATAATGCGCTATTTTTGGGTAGAGGCGAACAATATCCCGTTGCGATGGAAGGCGCGCTTAAACTCAAAGAAATTACCTATATTCACGCTGAAGCATACCCTGCAGGGGAATTGAAGCACGGGCCATTAGCGCTAGTTGATGAGCACATGCCTATCGTTGCTGTGGCACCGAATAACGACTTACTTGAAAAGTTAAAATCGAACCTTCAAGAAGTGCAAGCACGTGGCGGCAAGCTATTTGTATTTGCTGATAAAAAGGCTTCCTTTGAAGAAGTAGAAGGCCTTAGCCTCATTCGCGTATCTGAAATAGATGATGTCATTGCGCCCATCATATATACCATCCCCCTTCAGCTCCTTGCTTATCACGTAGCCGTTATTAAAGGCACCGATGTAGACCAGCCGCGCAACTTAGCTAAGTCGGTGACGGTGGAGTAGTTCTCGCTATATAAGTTATTCAGGCCCTTTTTTGCGTGATTTACATAGGTTCATTTTGCTTGAACGGGCTCTATAGGATGTTTAGCTTCACGCCAAGCGGCAAAGCCGCCTTCAATATGGCAAATGTTTTCTAGTCCCATCTGTTGTACAGCTTGAGTTGCTAGCGCAGAACGCATGCCACCACCGCAGTAAAAAACAAGGCGCTTGCCAGATAAAAAGATAGGTTTATGGTATGGGCTTTGTGGGTCTACCCAAAATTCCAACATGCCTCTGGGAGCGTGATAAGCGCCCGGGATTTTACCATCGCGATAGAGCTCTCTAATGTCACGAATATCGACAATAATAACGTCATCAGTCTGATATAACATCAATGCATCATCAACCGTAATGGTTTCAATCTCTTCCTCTGCTGCGGCACATAATTCCTTGATACCTAGTTTGATTTTCATATTGCTTGCTCCTTTTTAAATATGTTCGGACTAACGATTTTGTTTGTGATACTCAATATTAGGTTGCATATCCACCGCACTGGCAACGCGATTGGTCATATTGCAAAAGCCGGTGACATTGGCAATATCCCAGATATATTGATCATTAAATTCAGCGTCACGAAGTGCTTGTCTGTCAGACGCCTCAATTGAATCAAAAGTATCCGTTAGCTTTGCCGCAAAATCAAGCAAGCCGCTAAAGAAGCCTTTTACTCGTTAGCATTTTAGGCATCGGCAAATAAGTGTTATATTGCCGATAGATTGTATAGGTCATAATTTCATATGGATGTAGCAGGGTGAGCGTAGCCAGTAGAATAAAAAGAAACGTTAGTATCGTTACCAAATATACAACGATGCCCCTGTTATTGTTTTCAACGACACCTATATGGGGCTACTTAGCGGGTGGCGGTGCTTGGTATTGGTTGACAGTATTTGTTTTATTGCTTTCTATTGCGCTTGACCCTATTGTGGGTGCGGATCCGGTTAATGCGCCAATAGAAATGGACGCAGAGTTGACTAATAAATTATTTTTTCGGGTGATGCTTTGGCTGTATGTGCCGATGCAGTTTTTGATGACGTTATTTTGCTACTCGCTGATAAGCGAAACGTCGATGGGTGTTTTTTTAGCAATGGGTGTGACATACGCCCCGTTGGGTTGGGACGAGATTATTGGCTTGGCCTTGTCTTTATCGTTAGTCACCGGTTTTGGTGCGACCATCGGGCATGAACTTTGCCATCATGGCAACCGTATCGACCGCTTTTTAGGCCAAGTGTTACTAACGCCGATTAGTATGGCTGACTTTTTTGTGTACCATAATTTCCACCACCACCTAACAGTCGCTACACCCGAAGATCACGCAACGGCCCCCTACGGTGAGAATTTTTGGCGTTTTGCTGTACGCAGCACGATTAGGAAATCAATTTGCGCTTGGCAGGTTGAGGCGGATCGTTTAAAACGTAAGGGACTAAAAGTTGCTAGTGTTAACAATCAAATGATTGTTATTACGGTGATGCAACTTTCATGGCTGACGTTGTTATTGGCCATTTTTGGTTGGGCGACGATTCCATTGTTTATTCTGCAATATTTTTTCCCAAGAATGCTATTGGCGACGGCTGATTTTGCCGAACATTATGGCTTGATGAGGAAAAAGCTCGCTGACGGTAGTTACGAAAAAGTTCGCGCCGAACACGCGTGGGACGATAGCGCAATTATCAGTAGTTTTTACATGTGTCAGATTGATCGTCATTCTGACCACCATACGAATGTTGGGCGGCCTTATCAGATATTGCGGGTGATGGATAAGGCGCCACGTTTACCTTACGGTTATCTGAATATTTTATTTGTGGTGATGGTGCCGTCAGCTTGGCGAAAACTGATGCACCCCATCATTGAAGAGTTTTACGACACGGCGGATATTATTCCCTACGCATTACCCAATACATTACCGGAAAGATTCGTTGAAAGAGCGGTCATTACGGATATAGAATAGAGTGATGAGTTCCTTAGAATTAAAAATCCCTCCTCCATTGGTTGCGCTTATTGCTGCTGGTTTTATGTGGTTATTCAGCCGAGAGTTAGGGCTTATGGTCTATAACATACCTTATAAAGAAATAATTTGCGGTGTGTTAGTGGGGCTAGGTTTTTTGGTCGATTTTGCCGCCTTGTGGCGCTTTATGCAGGCTAAAACAACGATTAACCCTATAAAACCAAGTAATGCGTCGGCCTTAGTAACAACCGGCATTTACCAATACACCCGGAACCCGATGTACGTGGGTAACTTCATCTTTCTCAGTGCTTGGCTACTGTGGTTAGGCTCGCCGTTCGGTTTAGTGGGTCTTGTGATGTATGTTGTTTATATGAATAGCTTCCAAATACAGGTTGAAGAGCGCGTGTTAACGGAAATGTTTGGTAATGAGTATGTGGTTTTTTGTAAGCACGTTAGGCGTTGGCTATAAGCCTAATGATGACAGGAGTCATTGCTTAGCGGTGTGATTTCGGTAGTCTATAAGAAAATAATTGGAGTAAACATGCCCGCTAAGATTGATTATCACGAACTGATACAAGCCGATAAAATACACGGCTCGTTGTACACCGATGACGCGATTTATGAAGATGAAATCGAGAAAATCTTCTACAGCAGCTGGGTGTTTATTGGCCACGAAAGTGAGATTAAAAAACGCGGTGATTATATAACCCGCGACATAGGCCGTTCGTCGGTCATTATGGTTCGTGGAAAAGACGAGGCAATTCAGGTCATCGTTAACCGCTGCCAACACCGTGGCAATCTGTTGTGTAATGAATCGCAGGGAAATAAACGCAATTTCACCTGCCCGTATCACGGTTGGGTCTTTGGTTTAAACGGTGATTTGTTAGACGTATCGTATCCGGGTGGTTTTGATAAGCCATTGAACGAGCTAAACCTCGAGGTATTGGTCACCGACAGTTATCGGGGTTTTGTGTTTGCCAGTTTTAAAAAGCCCACCGTCAGTTTTGATGATTATTTAGGGCACGGCAAAGCCTTGATTGACCGTGCTTGTAATATGTCGCCAAATGGAAAAATTGACTTAAAAGGCGGTTGGATTCGCCAACACTTTGATGCCAACTGGAAAATGTTGCCTGAAAATGACACCGATGGCTACCACGTTAATTATGTTCACCAATCATTTGTACGGGCCATCGATTCGCAGTACGGCGACTTTGTGGGGGCAGAAGACAGTATTAAAGGCGTTATCAAAAACTGGGGGAATGGGCATACAGAAATTGACTTTGCGCCGGGCTATACAAAAACGCTCGATTGGTTAGGCTCTACACCAGAGAAGGTAAAAAGCTACGTCGAAAGCATGACGGAAACGTATGGCAAAGAGAAGGCGGACCAAATGCTCTACGATGGCCCGCCTCATGCGTGTATCTTCCCTAACCTGTTTTTAGCAGAAATGAATATCGTTATCTTCCAACCGACGGGTTCAAATACGGCTGTGCAGTGGAGTACCCCGATGTTTTTGGATGGTGCGCCAGAATTGGATTTTAAATTATTGCGTCAAAGTGAAGGTGCACTTGGCCCCGCTTCATTTTTATTAGCGGACGATGCCTCGATTGCAGAGCGCGCGCAAATAGCCTTGGGTGCAGGCACGCCGTGGTGCGATTTGAGCCGTGGTTTAAACCGAGAAACCGAAGACAGCGATGGAGTCAAAACATCGCACATGACGGATGAAACGTCTAACCGTGGTTTTTGGCATCATTACCGCTCGTTGATGATCGGAGTGCGATCATGAGTGCAACGGTATCAGCCGCATTAGCGAAAGCCTTGGAAGGCTTTATTATTAGAGAAGCAAAGCTAGCTGACGAGGGGCAGTATGAAGCGTGGGAAGCTCTATGGGCCGATGATGCGGTGTATTGGGTGCCTTTACGCGATGGCGATGACCCCACACAACAGGTTTCGCACTTATACGATAATAGGCGACGCTTGGCGACGCGCATTCGGCAGTTGATGACCGGCTACCGTTATAGCCAATTGCCCATTTCCGGTATGCGTCGGCTGATTTCAAATTACGAATTTTTTACTGAAGCGGATGGTCGATATCGGGTTGAAGCGAATTTCTTTTTGCCCGAATACTCTATTCAATCGATTCATGATTTTAGAATTTGGTCTGGCCGTTACGTTTATACCTTAAGCGCTAAAGGTGATGATTTCCAGATTCACACGAAAAAAGTGTTGTTGGTAAACGGTACCGAGCCGGTCCCCACCATGGCGTTTTTAATTTAACGGCATGACTAAAAAACCTGCTTTATCCGCTATTGTTGGGCTCGGAATGACCGAGTTTACGCGGGACTATCAGCTTCCCTCTTGGCAATTGGCCACGCAAGCGATTGGCTCAGCGATTGAAGACGCGGGTTTAAAACACGCAGACATTGACGGTTTATTGCTGAATAAAAGCCCCTTGGCTGAGCTAAAAGATTTCCCAATGGAAATCCAGGATTACGCCGGTTTAAGTGATTTGAGTTTATTGAGTGTGGTCGAAGCCGAAGGCAGCTCGATGGTGCAAACCATCCAGCAAGCTACCATGGCCATTCAATCAGGCATGGCAAGCAAGGTGGTGTGCGTGTTTGCCGATACGCCACTACAGCCAAATACCTCAGCCGGAGCGGCGTTTGCTGTTGCCATGCCGATGATGGGGCAATTGGGTATTGAGATAGCGAATGGTTTTTACAGCCCAATTGCCGCGTACGCGATGGCGGCGCAACGTTATTTGGCGGTGCATGATCGAAGCACCGATGATATGGGCGCTGTGGCGATTTCCAACAGACAGTGGGCACAGCTGAATGAATTGGCAAAAATCCGCAAGCCGCTAACGATGGAACAATACCGAGCGGCACCGTATATCGTTGAGCCGATTAGAATGTTTGATTGCGCTTACCCCGTTAATGGCGCGATTGCGGTTGTGGT
>DUCA01000016.1 GCA_012960055.1 Cycloclasticus sp. | reverse complement strand
TCGGTGGAAGATGCTTATACCGCTTATCAAGAATTCAACTACCTGCGCAATTCTTTGCGTTTTAGCTTCACATTAACGCTGTCCTTAGTCTTAATCTTTAGCTTACTCGGCGCTAGTTGGGCTGCTTTTGTCTTTGCGCGCGAATTGGTCGCCCCTATTCGCCAACTTGTGAAAGGCACCCAAGCCGTTGCTGAAGGAAATTATGAAAAAAAATTAAGGGTCGGTCGGCAAGATGAACTGGGGTTTCTGGTCAACTCATTTAACGAAATGACTTCACGCATTTCAAACGCCCGAGTTGAAGCACGCAACGCGCAAAAAGACGCTGAATCCCAACACGCCTATCTTGAAACCGTGTTAAGCCACCTCTCCAATGGGGTGCTGAGCTTTGATTTATCGTTAAGACTCAGAACAACCAACCAAGGCGCCAGTCACCTTCTTGAACAACCGTTAACCAGCTGCATCGGCTCTTCGCTTGAAGAAATTGCCAATAATTTCCCAGGCCTTGAGTCCCTCACCAGCCTGTTAATTGAGCATTTCTCGACGAAAACCAAGGAATGGCAACAGGAATTGGTTTACCCCATCAACAATCAAAAGAAAACCCTGTTGCTAAAGGGCTCCTCCTTGTATGCCATCGACCAAACATTGTCAGGCTACGTTTTGATTTTTGATGATGTTACCCCTATCATCAAATCACAACGTAATGCCGCTTGGAGCGAAGTCGCACAACGCTTAGCGCACGAAATTAAAAACCCACTGACGCCTATTCAGTTATCCGCCGAACGACTGCAGAGAAAATTGCATGGCTTATTAGATGACGATGCCAACAAGATATTAAAAAAATCCACTGAGACCATCGTGCAACAAGTCGCCGCAATGAAGAGCATGGTGAACGATTTCTCGGATTTCGCCAAGCCACCCAAATTTGTGCCGCAATTGCTGCCTATCGGCCAACTTGTAGAGGATATTGCCACGTTATACCACGCTCAAACTCAACAACTTAGCGTGGACATCGAAAGCGGCCTTCCAAACATTCTTGCCGACCCTATCCGCTTGCGACAAGTGCTTATAAACCTTATAAAAAACGCACTAGAAGCGGTCTCTGACATCGAGAATGGACAAATAAATATCTCCGTCTGCCAGCTAAATGAGTCTAAATCAGTTGAAATTTGTATTGCTGATAACGGCTTAGGGGTAGATAATTCCGAGGTTAATCATGTTTTTGAACCTTACGTAACGTCTAAAGTCAAAGGCACTGGGCTTGGACTAGCCATTGTTAAGAAAATAATTGAAGAACACGGCGGCAGTATCCACATTAAAAAAGTTGAGCCTCAGGGTGCAAACTTCGTTATTCAGCTACCTCTCATAACCACATAGAAAAAATAGTGTTCCCCACACAACTCTTATGAACAAACCGCACATTTTAGTTATTGACGACGAACCCGATATTCGCAGCCTAATTTGCGATATTCTCGAAGACGAAGACTATCAAGTCACTACTGTAGAAAGTGCCGCCGCCGCACAACAGGCACGCCATGAATGCCGCCATGACTTGATCTTGCTCGACATCTGGATGCCCGACACCGATGGCGTTAGCTTACTTAAAGAATGGTCGAGTACCGGCGAACTGTCGTGCCCCGTCATCATGATGTCGGGCCACGGAACCGTTGAAACCGCGGTTGAAGCGACTCGATTAGGTGCTTATGACTTCCTAGAAAAACCCTTATCCATCGCCAAATTATTGTTGACCATTGAGCGCGCACTTGAGGCCGCTAAACTCAAACAAGAAAATATAGAGCTCAAGCAATTCTCAAACTACGCCCAAGCACCACTCGGCAGCAGCCCTCAACTGATGCAATTATTGCAGCAAGCCCGGCGTCTCAGTCAACACGATACGCGAGTGTTATTAACCGGCGAACCCGGCAGCGGCAAAGAAACCGTGGCCAGATACATCCATGAAAACAGCGCTAGAAAAGACGGCCCTTTTGTCGAACTCAATACCGGCAGCATCACCGCACATAACGCCTTAGACGAGTTTTTTGGTCGTGAAGACGGTAACACCATTCATTATGGCTTGTTGGAAAAAGCTAATCACGGCACCTTATTCATCGATGAAATTGGCGACATGGATGGCGATGTACAGCTTCGCCTATTGAGTGCACTGGAATCAAAGTCCTTTCAACGCGTTGGGGGACACGAAGAAGTTAAAGCCGACGTTAGAATTATCGCCTCTACACGGCAAGACCTAGAAGAGGCTATTAAAAATGGTCAATTCAGACAAGATTTATACTACTTGATGAACGTAGCCTGCCTATACCTGCCGGCACTAAGGGAAAGAAAACCGGACATACCCTTATTGCTAGATTTTTATTTGCAGCACTATATAAAACGAGAACATTTACCAAAACGCAAATTTACCATTGCAGCGCAACTATTTTTAAGCAATTATGCGTGGCCAGGGAATATACGTGAACTAAGGAATGTGGTTCAACGCCTATTAATACTAGGCATTGGCGACGAGATTGGCCTAACCGAAGTAAAAACAACTCTCGGTGAGTCTGCCAGATCCGTCATTTCATCAAGCGACATACCTGTTTTTTATGACTTACCCCTTAAAGATGCCAGAGCACAATTTGAAAAAGCCTACTTGGATTACCACCTTGATCAACACAACGGTAGCGTCACCAAATTGGCCCAAACCGCGGGCGTCGAAAGAACTCATCTATACCGTAAACTCCACGCCCTGGGTGTTGAGTTTAGGGGCAAACGTTAAAGCAGAGCCACGTTTCAACCAATGAGAATTATTATTTTAGGTGCCGGCCGCGTCGGCTTTACCGTTGCCAGTAATTTGGCCAAGGAAAATATCGACATCACGCTGATAGACAAAGACCAAAGCGTTATTGATTCAGCTTGCGAACGACTCGACGTTTCAGCCATTTGCGGCAACGTATCGCATCCTGACGTACTAAAAAGTGCCGGCATTGAACAAGCCGACATCATAATCGCCGTAACGGACAGTGACGAAGTCAATATGATGGCCTGTCAAATCGCCCATCACCTATTCAATGTTCCAAAGAAAATAGCTCGAGTAAGGGCGCAAGCGTTTCTAAATGTTAAAGATACGCTCTTTTCATCTGCCGCCATCCCCATTGACGCCATCATCAACCCTGAAAATGAAATCGTCCATTTCATTGAGAACCTCATTTTGCACCCCGGCGCGCAACAAGTTTTATCCTTCGCTGATGGCGCGCTTAATTTAGTCGAAACAAAGTTCACTCGCCAAAACGCCATGATTGGAAAATCAATCGCTGAACTAAGCGCTACATTGCAAGAAATCTACGCGCGCATTGCCATCATTTATCGCAATGCAGAAATCATTTTGCCGAACAATCAAACGCTAATCAAAGAAGGCGATCGCGTGTTTTTTATCGCCGCGTCTGAGGACATTCAAAAAGTATTAAACATCCTGTTTAATCAAAACAAACCATATAAGCGTTTGATTATCGCTGGCGGCGGAAGAATCGGCTTGGGTTTAGCGAAGGCGCTAGAAAACAGCATGCAGGTCAAAATTATTACTAAAAATACCTCTAAAGCCAACCAGCTTTCAGAACAATTAGACAACACGATTGTATTAAGTGGCGATGCAGCTGACGAGGCGTTTTTACTCGAAGAAAACATCGATAGAACCGATGTCTTTTGCGCCCTTAGCAAGGACGACGAAACCAACATCTTACGTTCCATGCTCGCAAAAAGTCTTGGCGCGCGAGTCGTAATGAGCGTGGTTGACCGAAAAGCCTATATGGGCATGGTTGATAACGGCTCAATCGATAACGTTATTTACCCACAACACACGACCATCGGCAAGATTCTTACTCACGTTAGAGAAGACGACATATCCTGTGTGCATTCCTTGTTACGTGGTAAAGCCGAAGCCTTTGAAGCGACGGTACAAGATAATGGCACAAAGTCCCATATTGCTGGGAAAAACATTGGCGATATCAAATTACCGAAAGACGTCATCATCATTGGTCTTGTTCGACAGGGGGAATCGATTCCCGCACGATCCGGCGTAACCCTCAAAGGCGGCGACCATTTGATTCTCTTTATCGCCGATAAATCCGCTATTACCCAAGTGGAAGCACTGTTTAAGCCCACTAAATCGCTGCTTAGCAAGATCCTCGGTTAAATATGCACTTCAACGTTATTAGGCGAATATCTGGCCTTTTACTCGGCTTGTTTAGCATCACGATGCTACCGCCCATCATTGTTTCTTTTTTATACGACGAACAAAATCATCAGCCGTTTATCATCGGCTTTTTCGTCATTTTTTTAACCGGGTTGGTGCTTTGGCTCTCAGCTAAAAACGCAAAAGAAGAGCTCAGAACACGCGACGGCTTTGTTATCGCCACGGTATTTTGGCTCAGCCTGGGGCTATCCGGCGCCATACCTTTTTACTTTTCAAGCATGCCCTCGTTGTCGCTAACCGACTCTATTTTCGAATCCATTTCCGGCCTAACCACCACCGGTGCAACCGTCATTATCGGCTTGGATGATTTGCCGAAATCAATACTATTCTATCGTCAGCAACTTCAATGGCTAGGTGGCATGGGCATTATCGTACTTGCCGTTGCCATTTTGCCCATGCTCGGTGTCGGCGGTATGCAGTTGTATAAAGCCGAAACACCCGGCCCCGTTAAAGACGCAAAATTGACCCCGCGCATCACCGAAACAGCGAAAGCGTTATGGACAATTTATGCCGGCCTAACCGTTGCCTGCGCATCGGCCTATTGGCTCGGCGGCATGACGTTATTTGACGCCATCACACATAGCTTCAGCACGGTTTCAATTGGCGGCTTCTCGACACACGATGCCAGCTTTGCTTTTTTTAACAACTCTGTACTCAATTATATTTGCATTGGCTTCATGTTTATCGCCGGCATTAACTTTGCTTTGCACTTTAAAGCTGTGCATTCATTCAACTTCAAACTGTATGTACAAAACAGTGAGTTCAAGGCGTATGTCGCTATTTTGTTAATGCACATTGCCATTATCTGCGTCTCTCTCTATGCCTTAGGCTTCGTAGTAGATGATTCTAACGCCATTGAAGAAGTTATCTTTCAAGTCGTCTCGTTCGCCACCACCTCTGGCTTCACCTCAACAGACCACGCGAGCTGGCCATTATTTATACCGTTACTCCTAATTTTCATGAGTTTCTATGGTGGTTGTGGTGGCTCAACCGCGGGCGGCATTAAGGTGGTGCGTATCCTTATCATGCTTAAACAGCTCGGCAAAGAAATTACCCACCTGGTTCACCCCCACGCAGACATGCCAGTAAAGCTAGATCACCACGTCGTATCACGGCCAATTATTAACGCTGTTTGGAGCTTTTTTACAGCCTATATTTTATCTTTTGGCATGCTAATGATCTTAATGATGATGAGCGGCTTAGACCAAATCACCGCTTTTTCTGCTGTGTCGGCCACGTTGAATAACCTAGGTCCTGGGTTGGGTGACATCAGCAGTAATTACGCCAGCATACCGGATGCCACCAAATTGATCGCCTGCTTTGCCATGCTACTGGGACGGCTTGAAATATTCACCTTGTTAGTGTTATTTAGCCCCGTTTTCTGGCGCGATTAAATGTCCGATAGCCAACAAAAATGGGATGCTATTTACAGCCAACGAGGCAACACTATTCCGGCCCCAGCAAGCATGCTATCCACATATGCCCGCTTGTTACCAACTCAAGGACTGGCGCTAGATTTGGCGTGCGGCCTCGGTGGGAATAGCTTTTTCTTGGCAACACACGGCTTACAAGTAGACGCCTGGGATATTTCAGCGGTTGCCATCAATCAAATTAAAAACAATTGCACCGACTTAAATCATATCAGCCCAGCTGTGGTTGACCTTAACATGGCTACATTTCCAACCCATAAATACGATGTAATCACCGTTTCACGCTTTTTAAATCGCGATATTGCTCCTCAACTTATTTCAGCACTAAAGCCTAGTGGCTTACTTTTTTACCAAACTTTTACGCGTCAAAAAACGACTGCAGATGGACCAAACAACCCCGATTTTCTACTTGAAAAATCAGAGCTCTTATCGCTCTTTTCTACATTGACCCCCGTTATCTACCACGAAGAAGCGTGTATCGGCGATATCAAACAAGGCATCAGAAACGAAGCCATTCTCATCGCGCAAAAAGCGCCAAACTGAAACAAGCACGTAATAGCTGATAACTTTCTTCTGGAATAGCCAAATGTCCATCATAAAAAGCATCTCTCCGACCGAGGCGCATGAGATTTTACAAAACGACCCTCAAGCTATCCTCATGGATACCCGCACAGGAATTGAGTTTTCTTTTATCGGCCACCCGATTGGCGCCGTCCATGTGGAATTAAAAAGACCACCGACATGGAAAGTCCTTCCGGATTTTGTTGAACGCGCAGAAGAGCATATCGCATCTAAAACAACACCCATTGTTCTTATGTGCCGCAGCGGTGCTCGTTCAATGGAAGCAGCAAAAATACTAGAAGCCGTCGGTTATGAAGCACTATACAACATGGATGAAGGCTTTGAAGGCGACAAAGATGAGAACAAGCATCGCAGCACCCTAGGCGGCTGGCGTTTCCATAAGTTGCCTTGGGAACAAAGCTAACCCCGTTAATTTACAATCTAAACCCACACTAGCCAACATCACATAATCACAGGAACAAACTTTCGTGAAACAGAACCTTCGTAATATCGCTATCATTGCCCACGTTGACCACGGTAAAACTACCCTCGTTGACAAACTACTTGAACAATCAGGAACGCTTGATCGCAAAGCTCAAGGCTCTGAACGTATCATGGATTCTAACGACCAAGAACGCGAACGCGGCATCACCATTCTTGCTAAGAACACAGCGATTGAATGGGAAGGCATCCATATCAACATCGTAGACACGCCGGGCCATGCTGATTTTGGCGGCGAAGTTGAACGTGTTTTATCCATGGTTGACTGTGTATTATTACTCGTTGACGCAGTTGACGGCCCAATGCCTCAAACACGTTTCGTGACATCAAAAGCATTCGAGCAAGGCCTAAAGCCGATTGTTGTTATCAATAAAGTTGACCGTCCAGGTTCACGCCCTGATTGGGTTGTTGACCAAGTATTTGATTTATTCGACAAACTTGGTGCAACCGACGAACAATTGGATTTCCCGGTTATTTATGCCTCAGCCATCAACGGCGTGGCGGGTCCTGAAGCCGACGAATTAGCGGACGACATGACGCCATTATTCGAAATCATCAGAGACTCGGTTCCACAGCCAGTGGTTGATGTTAACGCACCTCTCCAAATGCAAATATCTTCTCTTGCCTATGACAGCTATGTCGGTGTTATCGGCGTTGGTCGCATCACACGCGGCAGCTTAAAACCCAACCAAACAGTCATCGTCGTTGGCAGCGGAAACAAACAACGTAAAGGCAAAGTACTGAACGTTAAAGGCCATCTAGGCCTTGAGCGCATTGACGTTGACGAAGCCTTTGCTGGCGACATTGTCTGCATCAACGGCATTGACGGACTGAGTATCTCAGATACCTTATGCGACCCTGATTGCATTGAAGCAATGCCCCCCTTGTCTGTTGATGAGCCAACCGTTAGCATGACCTTCTCTGTTAACAACTCTCCGTTTGCCGGCCAAGACGGAAAATACATTACCTCACGTAACATTAAAGACCGTTTAGCCCAAGAATTGATTCATAACGTGGCTTTACGCGTAAAACAAGGCCCGACCCCAGACAAATTTATTGTCTCAGGCCGTGGTGAACTGCATCTATCTGTCTTAATCGAGACCATGCGTCGCGAAGGCTACGAGATAGGCGTAGGCCGACCTGAAGTTATTCAAAAAGAAATTGATGGCAAACTACAAGAACCGTTTGAACAAGTGGTTATTGACATCGAAGAGCAGCACCAAGGCTCCATTATGGAAGAAATGGGCTTACGTAAAGCCGAATTAACTAACATGGTACCCGATGGCAAAGGCCGCATGCGCCTTGAGTTTATGAGTCCGTCTCGCGGACTGATCGGCTTCCGTGGACATTTCCTTACGCTGACATCTGGCTCAGGCATCATGACCAGCATCTTCGATCATTACGGACAAGTAAAAGCTG
>DUCA01000015.1 GCA_012960055.1 Cycloclasticus sp. | reverse complement strand
TACCTTTCAATTGAGAAGGTTTTAATGTTTCAAGCATGCCGCCGCCGTTATTTAGATGCTCTACCGCTAAATAATAGCCACGTAGTTCATCCGCACCCTCGTCAGCATAAGCACCTGTTTGAGGAACGTTAAAACCAAATTTAACTGTGCCGCCTTTTACAGGGAAATTACCAATTGAATCTTCAGCCCAAGCATCCTTCATAAAAAACATAGGTGTTGAAGATGCAGCCGCTACACCAGCGCCTGTCTTCAGAACATCTCTACGCGTCCAGATTTTTTTCTCATTCTTAATATCTGTCATCACTTTCTCCTAAAAAATAAAGTCTAAATTTGCTGCAATATTGAGTTATTGACATGCAACTTAAAAGTAAATGTTGATATTCTCAATATCACACACCATTTACACCACAAAACTATATCAATTTGGTACTGCAATAAACTATACGACTTAAGTCTAATATCCACGACTTAACTCTAATGACCCGCAATGACGGACGTCATATTAACGCATGTCTAAAGGGCAAAAAACTCATTGTAAAGGATGAAATAATATCCGTTGCGTCAGCTCTTTCGTACGCTATTGGAAAGAAGATAGTGGCGCTAAAAAAAAGGGAGGGGGGGGGGAAGTAACCGTATAAATTACGGTTGAAACAAGTATTTATTTATTAGACTCTGTCTTTTCAGAACTGCTATCAGCCTCATTAACACCTTGCTTTATATCTTGAATGGCGCCTTCAGCGTCGCCAATAGATTCTGTAAATTCATTTTTCACAGCATCCGCCGACTTTTGCAACGATTCCTTCATCTCTTCCATGCGAACCTGCTCGTCTATGTCGTATTTAACCGTTCTTATCATGCCACGAGCCTTACCCGTCCATAAACCCACTGTTCGTGCAACACGCGGTAATTTTTCTGGGCCAATCACCAATAACGAAACCACAGCAATCAAACATAACTCTAAGAAACCTATATCAAACATAATTCAATCGTTACACATTATTTATTTTTGAGAAATCACAACAAAACATTGCGACCAAAAATTATACCTTAAACAGGGCACCCTCAAATCATATCACGGTTATTTCTTCTCTACATTAGAAGGGCTAGCGTCAATATCAAATTCACCGTTATTAAGTGAGCCAAGGTTTAGCCGACCATCTTGTGAGGTCCATTTAAATAGGCCTGAATAAATAGACCCGCTATCAAAGTTATCGCCTATATCAGCATTCAGGTAGTTACCAATAACAGTAGACCCGTCACCACTAATAGCATTGGCCACACTAAGTGAGTACGACTCGTTTTCTTGAATTGTTAACGCAGAAACCGTTAGAGGCAACACAGCCACCATACTTATGATGGCTAACCTGATACCTTTATATGATGCAGATGTAACATTCCTTGTACGCATTACTTAATTCCTTTTATGTACTGATTAACTTTTAGGATTGTAATCGTCACTTGCATACTTATCAAATTGCTACCGTCAAAGTAGGCAAAGGCATTAACTCTTGCCTCCTCTATCAACAAAGAGGGCGTTTAATAGTTACACCCACAAAAAGCCCTTATAACTGGCGCAGAGCATTGTAATGGCGGAAAAGAAGATCTTGCTAACTCGCCTTAAGAGACCAATAACAGAAACCATCTGCTCCTCGCGTCAATTTCTACCGTAGCCCATGCGTAGCCCAGAAATAATACGTCTTAAAAGAATACTTGGAAATGCTTAAGGAATGGTGGTCATGGGTGGACTTGAACCACCGACCCCGGCATTATGAATGCCGTGCTCTAACCAGCTGAGCTACATGACCATACTTTGAAGGACGTGAATTTTCGTGCTTTCAGCCCATTTTGTCAAGCTGAACTACCATTCAAATGTTACTTTTTACAACTAAATGGCGTAAGTTCTGTTTAAAAAAAACGCCCCCATTCAGCCTTATACGTTAAACCTAAAATGCGTCACATCACCGTCTTGCATAATGTACTCTTTGCCTTGTACGGTTAATTTGCCGGCTTCTTTGGCACCTTTTTCACCGTTATATTCTATAAAGTCTTCATAGGCGGTAATTTCTGCACGTATAAAGCCTTTTTCAAAATCGGTGTGGATCACACCCGCTGCTTGTGGGGCGGTCGCACCTTTTTTAACCGTCCAAGCGCGGACCTCTTTAACACCCGCTGTGAAGTAAGTTTGTAGATTTAATAAGTCATAACCTGCTCTAATCACTCTATTTAAGCCCGGCTCTGTTAAACCCATTTCTTCTAAAAATTCTGCACGTTCATCTTCTTCTAGCTGAATAATTTCTGCTTCCATCGCTGCGCACACAGCAACAATAGCCGCACCTTGTTCATTTGCTAGGTTTGTTACTTTGTCCAAAAATGGGTTATTTTCAAAACCATCTTCTTGAACATTGGCGATGTACAACATGGGCTTGAGTGTTAGAAGTTGATAACCAGCCAATGATTCCAACTCATCGTCTGTTGCATCCAGGGTTCTTAACGTCATCGTTTCGTCTAAGTGCTTAAGCACTTTTTCTAAGAAGACTTTATTTTTTAACTCGTCTTTATTGCCTGACTTTGATGCTTTCGTCGCTTTAACTACTGCTTTCTCAATAGACGTCATATCCGCTAAGGCAAGCTCTGTTTGAATCACGTCAATATCCGCTAGCGGATCTATTGTTCCAGCAACATGAATCACGTCATCATCTTCAAAACAACGAACGACATGTGCGATGGCATCAGACTCACGAATGTTAGCTAAAAATTGGTTGCCTAAACCTTCACCTTTTGACGCACCAGCCACTAGGCCCGCGATGTCCACAAACTCAAAGGTGGTGGGTAACACTCTTTCAGGCTTTACGATATCAGCAAGCTTATCTAAGCGATAATCGGGCACTGGCACAATGCCTGTATTCGGTTCAATGGTGCAAAACGGGTAGTTTTCCGCTGCAATCGTTGCTTTTGTTAATGCATTAAACAGGGTCGATTTGCCCACGTTTGGTAAGCCCACAATGCCGCAATTTAAAGCCATAAGTTTCTCTTCGTGATTCTATAAAGCCGGTAATTATACGTTATGCACCCAGGTACTTAAAAAGTATCTATCTGATATTCAGCAACGCATGGCACATAAGTGCCCAGTCGAGTAAAATACGCCGTTTATTATCAACACACTAATAAGGTACGCTCATGAAGAATTACAAAATTGCTATTATGCCAGGCGATGGCATTGGCCCAGAAATTATGGACGAAGCGGTTAAGGTTTTAAAACTTGTTGAAGAACGCAACGACGTTAGCTTTGAATTAATGCCTGCTTTATTTGGTGCATGTGCTTATTTTGAAACAGGTGATGCGTTTCCTCAAGAAACCAAAGATATTTGCGACCAAGCTGATGCGATTATTAAAGGCCCAATTGGTTTAAGCCATGAAGAGTCTAAAAAAATCCCCATCGACAAACAACCTGAACGTGGTGCGTTGCTGCCCATGCGCAAGCGCTATAACACCTATGCAAACTACCGCCCGGTTTCATTACCTCAAAGCTTGGCGCATTTCTCACCGCTTAAAGCTGAAATTATCGGAGATGGCATTGATCTAATTATGATTCGCGAACTCGTTGGCGGCCTGTACTTCGGTGAAAAAGAAGTTGGCGTAAACGAACAAGGCCTACGTTACGTAAAAGAAACCTTGGAATATGACGAAGCGCAAATTCGCCAAATCATGCATCACGCCTTTAAGTTGGCAAATAGCCGTAAAAAAGTATTGCACAACATTCACAAAAGTAACGTATTGAAATCATCAGTGCTTTGGAATGAAGTAATGGAAGAAGTTGCGGTTGAATACCCAGACGTTGAAGTGATTAATATTCTGGTTGATGCGGTGGCGACATTACTTTGCTTGAAACCGACACAATTTGACGTGATGGTCATGGAAAACATGTTTGGTGACATTTTAAGTGACCAAGGCGGCGGTATTTTAGGTTCGCTTGGCTTAATGCCTTCTGCTTGTTTGGGCGACGAAAAATCTTACTACGAGCCTTCACACGGCTCTGCCCCTGATATTGCCGGTAAAAACATGGCCAACCCTTACTCCATGATTGGCTCAGTCGCCATGATGCTTGAATACAGCTTTGGCATGGCAGCCGAAGCCAGAAATGTATGGGCAGCCATGCAAGGCGTATTTGCTGACGGTTATTCGACCGCTGACCTGTCTAAACCCGGCTCGGGCGTTAACATGATTAGCACCATTGAGTTTGGCGATAAAGTGGTTGAGAAACTACGCGCAATGCCGACTGTTTAGTCTCGCACTTCAGGTACAAAAAAGGCTTACTGTTCAGTAAGCCTTTTTTATGTTTGCTTTTTATTTATGAGGCATTTTCACGGAAGATTATTTCATTTCCAGACATCAACCGTAGGCGCTCTAAACGACACCCTATGGAAGCGAAAGAACTTTCGTGTAAAGGTCTCAGGGTTTTTCGTGCAACTGTATATTAATCATCCTAAGTGCCGCCGAGATAGACGCAAACACTTGATTAGAATGTACGCCTCGCGTTTTACGCTTTTTAGTATCGCTAGCCCAAGTGATAACACATTCAGTTAAAGCGCTGGTATGCCCCCCTTTAGGGATTCTTACTTCGTAGTCTGCCAACTCTGGCAACACAACTCCATAATCCGCCAACACTCCATTAACGGCATTAATAAAGGCATCAAAGCCGCCATTGCCAGTACCCGTAGATTCGTGCTCTTTCCCTTTAACGTTAACGTTAATCGTCGCCACGGACGATTCGTCTAAACGGCTGGTGATAGAACAGTCGATGAGCTTGATGTGTTTATAGCTTTCGCTTTCCAACACATCGGCGATGATGAACGGCAAATCTTCGGTCGTAATCGTTTGTTTGGAATCGCCTAGACGAACGATACGCTGCAGCACTTTTTTCTGATTATCTTCTGACAAGGTAATGCCGAGGCGTTCTAAGTTTTTACTGAGTGATGCTTTGCCGCTCATTTTCCCTAGCGCGTAACTGCGTATTCTAGAAAAACGTTCTGGGCTCAGTTTACTTTCGTAAAGGCCGCCTTTTTTATCGCCATCCGCATGAATACCCGCTGTTTGGGTAAACACGTCTTCACCAATAATCGGCGCATTAGCCGCCACCCATTTACCGGAAAAGTTTTCCACCATATTGCTCAAACGAACGATATGGCTTTCATCAATGGATAATTTCATACCCATTTTATCGCGTAAAACAACGGTCACTTCCGACACCGACGCATTACCCGCGCGTTCACCAAGGCAATTAACGGTGCAATGTATCGCACTGACGCCCGCACGAACGGCGGCCATAATATTGGCTGTACCTAAACCATAGTCGTTATGCGGGTGGAAGTCGAATTGCACGTCAGGATAACGCTCACACATATCACTGAGGCTATCGAACACCTCTTCTGGCGACATCACGCCCAAGGTATCGGGAAGCATAAAGTGATCAATACCCGAGTCTTTGATGCTGTCCATAAAGGCAAACACGTATTCTGGGCTGTCGGCATAACCATTCGACCAATCTTCGAGGTACACGTTAACCTTTAGGCCTTGCTCTAAGGCGTAATTAACCGTGTTTAACACTTGCTCTACGTGTTGCTCTAGGGTTTTACCCAGTTGTTCACGACAGTGCTTTTCGCTGCCTTTGGTCAGCAGGTTGATGACGCCGCCATTCGCCGCCACAATCCAATCAACACTGCGTTTGTGGTCGGCAAAACCGAGCACTTCGACCACATCGCCAAAGCCTTCGGCTTGCGCCCATTCGTTAATGTTACGAACGGCCTCTTGCTCGCCTTCTGACACGCATGCGGATGCTACTTCCACCCGGTCCACGCGTAGCGATTCTAATAACGCTTTAGCCACACTGACTTTTTCGGCAGGCGAAAACGATACACCCTGCGTTTGCTCACCATCACGCAAGGTCGTATCCATGATTTGGATGTATCGAGAATCCATCGCTTTATACAGCCAGATTAGCCGTTACGCCCAAAGCCAAGGGAATTGCTGCTTATGCTTTTCCTCAAACTCGCTGATTTTATCAATGTGTTTTAAGGTTAAACCGATATCATCCAAGCCTTTCAACATATTCTCTTTACGGAACGGATCAATCTCAAAGTTAAAGCCGTTACCCGCTGGGGTGGTGACAGCTTGATTTTCAAGGTCGACCACAAAGCTCACGCCTTCGCTTGCATTAATTTCTTGCATCAGCGCATCTAACTGAGCCTCATCAACAACAATCGCGAGAATGCCATTTTTAAAACAGTTGTTGTAAAAGATGTCCGCATAGCTGGTGGAGATGATGGTGTTAAAACCATAATCGGCAATCGCCCAAGGCGCGTGTTCACGTGAAGAACCACAACCGAAGTTATCACCCGCCACAAGAACTTTTGCGTCTTTAAATGCGGGTTTGTTTAGCTCAAAGTCTGGGTTATTCGTTACGCCGTCGTCGTTATAACGCCAATCGTGGAATAAATGCACGCCAAAACCACTGCGTTCAACTTTTTTCAAAAATTGTTTCGGAATGATTTGGTCAGTATCAACGTTACTGCGATTCATTAAGGCCGCAACGCTTTCGTGTTTTTTATATTGATCCATAGTCTTAACCTAATTTGCTGATATCGACGAAATGACCGGCTGCCGCTGCTGCCGCTGCCATGGCGGGTGAAACCAAATGCGTACGCCCACCTTTGCCTTGACGACCTTCGAAGTTACGGTTTGATGTTGACGCACAACGTTGACCATCTTTTAATTCATCGCCGTTCATCGCCAAGCACATGGAACAACCTGGCTCCCGCCATTCCCAACCCGCGTCTTTAAAGATTTTATCTAGGCCTTCTTTTTCAGCCTGAATTTTTACGTGGAACGAACCCGGTACAGCGATGGCTGTAACGCCCTCTGCCACTTGCGTGCCCTTTGCCATGTTCGCCGCATCACGAAAATCTTCAATACGGCCATTGGTGCACGAACCGATAAACACGTAATCAATCGCGATATCGGTCATTTTTGTATTCGCTGCAAGGTCCATGTATTTCAATGCGCCCTCGCAAGCAATGCGCTTGCCTTTATTCTCAAAGCTTTCAGGGGCTGGCACGATGTCATTAACGCCAACCACTTGCTCTGGTGATGTGCCCCAAGTCACTTGCGGCGAAATATCCGTCGCATTCAATGTAATCACGGCATCAAATTCAGCGCCTTCGTCTGTCACTAATGACTTCCAATACGTTAATGCTTGACCCCATTGTTCGCCTTTCGGGGCAAATTCTTTACCTTCTAAGAAATCGAAGGTTTTTTGATCCGGTGCTACCATGCCTGCGCGTGCGCCCGCTTCAATCGCCATGTTACAGACCGTCATACGACCTTCCATGGATAACGCTTCAATCGCCTCGCCCGCATATTCAATCACATGGCCTGTGCCGCCAGCAGTGCCTGTTACACCCACAATTGCAAGCGCGATGTCTTTAGCAGTACAGTGTTTAGACAATTGACCATCAACCTGAACCAACATGGTTTTAGATTTTTGCTGAGGCAAGGTTTGACTTGCCATCACGTGTTCAACTTCTGACGTACCGATGCCGAATGCTAACGCACCGAACGCACCGTGAGTTGCCGTGTGGCTATCACCACAAACAACAACCATGCCTGGATGAACAAAGCCGTGCTCGGGCACCACCACATGAATCACACCGTTATCGGGGCTTTCCATGTCGTACAAATTCAAGCCATTTTCTTCGCAGTTATCCGCCATGGTTTCAATTTGCTTTCTAGCAATGGGGTCAGCAATGGGAAGGTCACGATTTTTAGTCGGCACGCAATGATCCATTGTCGCCAAAATACTATGTGGGTTGCGAACCGGCCTTTTTGATATGCGCAATCCTTCAAAAGCTTGCGGGCTGGTGACCTCGTGCATTAAATGCCTGTCCACATATAACAAAGGTGCCTGACCTGGTTCTTGGTGAACAAAGTGGCTTTCCCAAATTTTTTCGTACATCGTTTTTTTCATAATTCTTTCCAAAGCTAGCTCTTCACGTTATTTGACAACACATAAAGAGAAATGATCGACTGCATGCCGAATGAACCGTACATTTTCGCTAAATTTAGTGCATTTTGCAATCGGAGAAACTTTAATAACGGCTGAAATAAACCATCAGGCAATAAAAAAGGCTCAACGCGAACGTTAAGCCTTTGATATATGGAGCTGGTGAGAGGATTCGAACCACCGACCGGCTGATTACAAATCAGCTGCTCTACCGACTGAGCTACACCAGCGTCAGGGC
>DUCA01000014.1 GCA_012960055.1 Cycloclasticus sp. | reverse complement strand
AATCCAAATGGTTCTAGAAAACACTGTTTTAATGGCGAAAAATAATAACACTTATTAAGCTCAATAAGCAGATAAAACCTCTTTTTTCTAGGTAAATTGACGTGCTAACTACTTTTCTTAGTGCGTTCGCGTTGGTCTTGAGCGATGAATTTGTGAATGCTTCTTTTTCAGCGGGTTCGATGTATAGAAATTCGCAACCCACGTGAATAAAATTTTCTTGAGGTGATTTTTTAACACAGCAATTAAGCATTTTACCCGGGGCGTATAACCCCAATAGAAAATAATTGGAGAATAGTATGAATGGACCGTTTGCATTAAAGCAATACCAATAAATGGGCGCACACAGTGGCGTGATGGATGCTACGCCACATCGCTGGATTAAAATGCTATTAGATGGTGCATTGTCGCGTATTCTATCTGCCAAAGGACATATGAAAGCTAATGACATAGCATTAAAAGGCGAGCAAATTGGCAGTGCCATTTCGATTATTGAAGGACTCAAAGCAAGTTTGGATTTTAAACAGGGCGGTGAAATTTCTAAAAACTGAGATGCCTTGTATGAATATATTAAAAATGACGTAACGTTATTAGATGAACCAGGTAAATTATTAAGTCAAATTAAAATGGGCTGGGATGCGATAGCCCCCAATGCGGCGCACGTTAATTCTTAAAATGGCGACTGATTTACAGCAACTGTTAAGTATTATTTCGGATACCAAAAAGTTGATTTCGTTAGCGGAAGAAGGCGAGTTGGAGGGGTTGTTGAGCTAGAAAATACACGAGATTTAGCTATAAAAATCTGTTCGATTCCAAGCCAGATATAGAACCTAGTGAAACTAGCAGAAGGTATTCAATTCATATTGGATAAAAATAAAATACTCACTAAGTATTATCACAGCCAATGAGATAACATTTCCGCATGGAAATGTCGAAAGCAGGGCATGCGCATAAAGCGATTAATGCGTATTTAACGATGGCCTAACTTTATTTGTTGATTTAGTTGGGCTTCGCAAGTTCGCTACCTCCTGCGTCCATGCAGTCGTCAGTGCTAACCTATAATACCACCGTAGATTCCGGTGAAGCCCCCCCCCAGAAAAATAGGTTAGCTATAAAAAGATACCAGGGTTATTCCCTAGATTTCTTAACTTGGGTGAATTGATATTGGTGATATTCACGGTCTTTTGGTTTCTTAGATAACTTGAAACAACTTCCCAAATGGGTTTCCCTGGCGCCACAGAGCCTACGGTTGCCCAGCCGGCTACTTTGTAGTATTTATTTGCTTCAATTAATTTTCCGTTATCAAGTGTCATGTTTGAAATGCGTTTACCTGATAATGCGGTTGGGTCGCAAATGTAATTCATGCCGCCCACGCGTACCATATCTCCCCCTTGTTGATAGAACGGGTCGGGGTGGAAGAGGTTGTCTGCGACGTCTTCTAATATAGCTTTAATTTCATTACCCAACATATCTCGAGCATAGGTTTCGGGATAGGTAATGCAGGTTTGGTCCATCACGTGTTCAAAGGTAACAGCTTGTCCCGGTAATACCGTGGTACCCCATCTAAAACCAGGTGAGAGGGAGATTTCGGCATTCAGTTCATGCCGCAAGGCGTCACAAATAAGCTGATCAAACGTACCGTTAAAGTTACCGCGTCGGTAGAGCAGTGATTCGGTAACGGCGAGTTCTTCGTTTAATTTTTCTAGATGAGGTTTACGAATCTCATCAATCAGTGCCGCCATTTCAGAATCCGCTTTAATGAAGTTCGAGAACACAGGAAGTAGATGGTATTCGTAACCTTTCAGTTTGCCGTTAGTTAAGTTTAAATCCAGTACGCCAACAAATTTTCCGTTTGAACCTGCGTTAGTAACAACGGTTTCGCCGCCGCTGTTTTTAACTGTCACGGGAATAGGTACGCCATCGTGTGTATGACCACCAAGGATAAAATCGATTCCTGTAACAACGGATGCGAGTTTTAAATCAACATCCATTCCGTTATGTGACAAAACGACAATAGCGGCTGGCTTTTCGTTCTCTTTGATGTCGTTTACAAGCTCTTGTAGGTCTTCATTTTGAATACCAAAGCTCCAATCAGGAATAAATCGTTTTGGGTTGGCTACCGGCGTGTAAGGGAATGCTTGACCAATAATGGCTATTCTATGACCATTAATTTCTTTGATTGTGTAAGGTTTGAATACATGGCCTGTATCTTCATCATGTGCACGGCTACCTTCAAATAACGCATCCTCTGTTAATTTGATATTTTGTGCTAGAAACTCACCGTTAAAATCATCCACGTTTGAGAAAACTTCTTCGTCTTGATAAGTAAATTCCCAGTGCCCCGTCATCACGTCAACGCCAAGCAAATTAGCGGCTTGAACCATGTCTTTGCCGCGTGTCCAATAGGCGGTAGCAGACCCTTGCCATGTATCACCGCCATCGAGCAATAAGCTGTTGTCATTGTCGCCGACTGATGCTCTAAGCGATTTAATTAAGGTGCTCAAATGGGCGAAGCCACCGACTTTTCCGTACTCTTTAGCAGCAGCGTTAAAATTCAAGTAGGTAAAGGCGTGCGCCTCCATTGAATTTTTAGTTAGTTTGTTTTTCTTTAAAAAAGCGTCGCCAACAACGTGGGGTGTTTTACCTAAAGCCTCATTTAGGCCCATGTTTACATTGGGTTCCCTAAAATAAATCGGCTTAAGTTGTGCGTGACAATCGGTAATGTGGAGTAGGCGGGCATTACCTTTTTGCGGTATATCGTAATTCGGTTTAACACTTGAAAAAGCCAAACTTGTTTTAGGTAAGATGCCTGCTATCGCACCTGCTGTGAGTAGTTGGTTAAATTCTCTACGATTCATGTGTTAAGTCCTATGGTGAACTACTTGGGCAGATTGTTAACCCAGTTTGTTTGTTCGAGTTCGGCTTGAATAATCGCGTGTTTTGATTGTGCAGAAGCTTCTTTAGCTAAGGCTATAGCCTTTGCAAAATCGTTTTCCTGTAGGGCTTGTTTTGCTTGAGCGATGAGGGGTTTGATGGTGTTCCATTCGTGACCTACAGCAATACTCTGGTCCCAAAGTGATTGAGCATTCTCAATGGCACTTTGCGCGTCTGATTTATCATCCGCATGCACTGAGGTAATAAAGCCTAAGTTAGTTAATAAAATTGAAAGTAATAGCGCTTTAATGTTCATCGTTTATGACCCCATTTACTTTCTAGATGCTGGGCCGTTAATCGGTAGGCCATTGTTCATGTAGGTTAAGAAATATTCTAAATTTCTATACGCTTCGCTTTGTCCCGCTAACGGTTGTGCGCGTACTTGTTTGTTGCAAGAAGCAAAGCGTCTATGTAACGTACCAAAATTCCCCCAAGCCATGCGATATACTGGAAAGTGAGTAGGGTGACCGAGTGCAGGACTTAGTGTTTCTGAACGTGCTTTACGCCCCACATTTTGTACATGACAATTAGCGCATGAGAAGTTCAGCTGCCCACGTTTGGAATAGAAATATTGTTTTCCTGCTTGGTAAGCGGCTAGTGCTTTTTCATTGTTAGGAATAACAATGTTTAATACGGAGTCTTCAGAAGTCGATGCCATATAAGCTGAGATTTTTGCTAAAGCCCCTTTTTTGTAGGCTAATGTTTCTTCACCATTGTTTGTTCTGCATTCGTTAATGGCAAGTTCTAGAGTAATGACCATATTACGTTTGCCATCAAACATTGGGTAGTTTTGGCGAATATTTTCGCCGCTATTTTCAAAACAACTGGCGTAGTTTTTGCCATTGGCGAAAGGCGCGTTGAATAACTCTTCGCCTGCTTCAAGATTTTCTTCGTAAGGTGGGAAGTCGTTCATGGCTTCCCACTGGTCACGGGCGTCTTGGTCAAGCGCGTACACGCCATTAACAAAATCTTCTTTGGCTAGATTAGGAAACCTTTCAGCGTAAAAACGCTGAAAGGTTTCTTTGTCTTGTTCAGGTGTCGCATTAACAATAAATGTCGACGTAAGTAAAACTCCTGTAACGATTGCACGAAGAAGATTTTTCATGACCGATATTATTTTATTCTGGCTTCTGTTTTATCTACATCGCCGGTGTTATCGTTCCAACGAAGTTGCAAGCTGTCACCTTTCGTGCCGCCTTCAAATGAGAATGCAAGGTATGGGTTTTGCGATACAGATGTTCCGAAGTGAGCGACGAATACTACTTTTCCGTTATATTCGCAGGTTAGTTCCTGAATGTACTTTGCAGGAATCTTTTCGCCGGTTTCTTTATTAACACGGCGGCCTGTTTCCATTGGGTGTTTAGCTAGTAGTCGAACCGACGTAATGTTGTTTTTTACTTTTGCTTTAACTTTCATTTTAATCTCCGAATTTTGTGCTTTAGCCGCCGCAGCCGCCAATAGTTACTTTTACTTCTTGGCTTTTGCTGTATAGCTTGCCGTTAGCTTTGATCACGGCCGTCACCGTACTGGTTTGAGCTAAGCGAATACGTGTAGAAACGTTCGCTATTGTGCCTGCTGGGATTTGGAATGACGCAGTTAAAGGCTGCGGGTTGTTTTTAACGAAGAGGCTGATAGATTCAACGCCTTTCATGCTTGTTTTAACTGACACAGGAACCGCGCCGCCATTTTCTGCAATTTTAGGCACTTTAAGTTTTACTTCGTCACTGTCAATGGTTTCAGTTGCGCCCAATAAATTTTTATACGCATCTTCAGACTGAGTTGCATTAAATGCATCGCTCGCCCAAGCTGACCAAGCTGTTATTGGGGTGAGTAGTGTTAAACAGGCGGCAGAACCGACAGTTAACATGTTTAAAAATTTTCTACGTGAAATAGCCATATTTTCTCCAGTTGCTATGGGTTAAAGAGTGTATAAATAATCGAGTAACTTCTCAATTTCACCATCAGTAAGAATATGGTGTTTTCCGAATGGAGGCATGATTGAAATTGAATTTTTTGCTGTTGCGTCCCAAATCTGTGCTTTAAGTACAGCACGGTCTGGGAATCTTGCTTGCATAACAATTAGCGGTGGACCTATGTTTCCAGGCATTTCGCCGTCGTCTATTGAATGACAGGCTAAGCAGTTACCTTTTGCGCGATCAAAGGCAATTTTTTTACCTTCTATTGCATCTGCGAAGGCAATATTAGACAGTAAAGTAAAAAGGAGTGCGGTAAATAATGCGTTTATGGGCATTTTATTCTGCCTCAATCATGTATTGAACAGCGTTTTTAACCTGTTCATTCGTTAGTGAGAGGTTGCCGCCTTTTGGAGGCATCATGCCTTTGTCACCGCTAAAACCATTGATGGCGTGATTCACAACGGTATCCATGCCTTGTTCTAGCCTTTCAGCCCAAGCACCTTTGTCGCTAACCATCGGTGCGCCTGCAATACCGCTATCATGACAAGCCAAGCAGCTTGTTGTGTAAGTCGCTTTGCCTTCTATAGCCGCTGCACTGAGTGTGGTTTTTGTTGATGCTTCTTCTATTGCTTCTTTTTCTTGCTCGGGCGTGATGCCACGTAGAGATTCAACTATAATAATTTTGCTTGGGTCTTTGCAGTCTTTCATGCACCGTGTGTTGCTCGTGTCTGGGCGATTATCAATGTAGAAATTCGCTTCATTAGGCATTTTTATGGATGCTAAATTACTTTGTGTTAACACAAAGTCGTCCTCTACTAGGTCATTTAGATACAGTATGTAAGCTGAAATTGCGTACACTTCGTGGGGTGTCAATGACTGTGGAGCAGGGAATGGCATTGCTCTATTGATATAGTCCCAGAGTGTTGAAACATAAGGCCAATAACTGCCTACGGTCTTTTCTGGGCGGTCTTCGGTTAAAGAATCTTCACCACCGGCTAAAGGAGGCCAACGGCCTTCGCCTTCACCAAATAAACCGTGGCAGGATGCGCATTTTGCTTCGTACAAGGGCTCGCCTTGTGCTACGGAACCTTCTCCTTTAGGTAGGCCTTTGCCATCTGAGCGAACATCAATGTCCCAACCCGCTATTTCTTTAGCCGTGGCTGTTTTACCAATACCATAATGACCTATGTCGCCAGCAAAAGCCGCGACAGGCAATAGTGTTATGGCAACTAAAGAAAGTGTGATCAGAAATTTATTTAAGCTGAACATTTTTAATTTCCCCATTGTGTTGCAATTGCCATGTATGGATGGAGTTTTTGTGATAAATAGAATTCGTTCCGCGAACGTCACGCAGTTGTGTGATAGTTGGTTGTACGTAACCGGTTTCATCAATGGCACGACTTTGTAATAAGGCCGGTGCGCCATCCCACTTAAATGGTAGTGAGAAGCGGCTGAGTGCTTTTGCGAGCACGAGGCCTTTTAGACGGGCAGGTCGCCAAGTAACGCCGCCATCGATGGAAACGTCAACGTGTTTGATTTTGCCGCGGCCACTCCAAGCCAAGCCTTCAATTTCATAAGAGCCTTTTTGACCCCAAGGGTTTTCTGGGCAAGGTGAGGTGATCACCGAGTTGGCTTCTTGCTCGTACGAGAAGCGACGCGCGCGTCCATCAGGCATTAAGTCGGTGTATTTAGACGTTTCTTCGCGGTGGTGCCATGGTTGATCACCAATTTTCAAGCGACGTAGCCATTTAACGGAAGTGTTGCCTTCCCAACCTGGGTTGAATAGGCGAACAGGGTAACCTTGTTCGGGACGTAGTTTTTCGCCGTTTTGCGCATAAACAATAAGTGCATCGTCTAAGGCTTTGTCCATCGGGATGCTACGACTCATGCCTGCACCATCAGCGCCTTCAGCGAGAACCCATTTGCCTTTTGTTTGCACACCAACTTCTGCTAACAGCGTTGATAAACGAACACCTGTCCATTCACAACAACTGATCATGCCGTGCGTGAACTGTAGCGCTTCCATTTGTGGTCCACGCCATTCCATGCCGCCATTAGCAGGGCATTCAAGGAAGTTAATGACCGATTCAGAAGGGAATCGCATTAAATCGTCCATGGTGAAAATGAGTGGGTTATCCACCAAGCCATGAATCATTAGGCGGTGTTCTTCAGGGTTAACGATTGGTGCGCCCGCGTGGTACCTTTCGAATACCAGACCATTCGGCGTAATAATTCCTTTGAGCTCCTGAATTGGAGACATACTGATAGAGGAAATTTTGTTAGCCGTTAACCAGGGCACAGTACGGCGTATGACATTGTTTTCAAATTTTGAAGGTATGCCGTAAGGTGTCGAGACAACGCCGGTGCCTAAGGATTTACTCCAGCTAGGAATGTTAGGTGGAAGGTTGTCTGAGATGGCTTCGCCTGTTACGGCAGTAGCGGCTAGACCGGTACTAAATTTAACACCTTTTTTAAGAAAATCTCTTCTTGAAGAAGAAGGAACTTTATATGCTAATCCAGCAAGATACTCTTTGGTGCTTTCAGTTTTTTTTGATTCGGACATTTGCCTTGCCTACGTCATTATTTTTGTCTACTTCATCATTATTGTGTGGGTGATTGTATAACAGTTATTAGAATATCAATGTAGCGAAAAGCTATATTAAACCATGGTTTTTATAACTTTTCGAGCATAGTTTGAGCGTTACTTTTTTGTTCGTCATCACCTGCCAAAATTACTTCATTGAGCGCTTCACGTGCTGATTCAATGTCTTGCATATCGATGGATGCCTGAGCTAGTGCAAGTTTGGTATCTAAATCGTTTTCAGCAACATCGATAGATGAATCACCTATTTCTAGTTCTGTAATTTCATCTAACGGTTTATTTTTCATTAGGCCAAAATCAAAATCAAAGTCATCGTTATTTTCAGTTTCTGCTGTGTTGTCTGATGATCGTATTGTTTCAGAGTCGCCAGGTAAGTCTAATTCAATTACCGCCGCAGCTTCAATTTCATTGCTTGCTTCAGTTTGTGTTTTTTGACTCAAAGGAGAAAGGAACAGGGATGAGTTAGGGCAAAGATCCTTGCTCATATCGGCAATGCTATTCCACGTATCTGCATCCGACTGTTTAAGTGACTCTAGAGTTTTTGCCACTTTTTCGAATGCCCCAGCGTTTGCAGCTGCAAAGTGAACATCCAATAATTTAAGTTTGTAATTTACGTTAGCAGGCTCAGTTTCTAGTGCATTTTGCATTAAGTCTTCTGCTTGTTGGTAGTGACCGTATGCTATATATACATCGCACTCTGTTAGAGGGTTGGCTTCTTGTGTTTGCGAGCTGGCATCGAGCTCACTGGGGCTTAGCTCACTTAATAGAGGTTCTTCTCCAATAAAGGTGGGCTCTATAGTGGTTTCTTTAACTTCGAGAATGGGTTGATTGTCGTTCGTATCATCGAGGGTATCAGTTGCATCTGCAGTGTTTGGCGCGAATGGAAGGTCGTTTTTTTCAGGCGATGGCTTTTTACTTCGACGTGCCAAGAACAAACCCAGTAACGCAACGGCTAGGCCCCCACCGTACAGAGGTAGATTGCTATCACCGTCAGCTGTAACCATAGATTTTTCAATAGGCGGTGGCGGTTTAACAAATTGTAACTGAGCGAGTTGCTGGTCTTTCAACGCGAGTAATCGTTGAAGTTTTTCTACTTGGGACTCTAAATCATCG
>DUCA01000013.1 GCA_012960055.1 Cycloclasticus sp. | reverse complement strand
CCTTTCTATCTAATCGGCCTTCATGACTTAATTTATCCATCAAGCGGGCGTGCACCTCAAGCATAGCCGGTGCCTGGCTTTCAACCATACTAATCGCCTGCGTTTGTAGGTAATTATTTCGCAGCACTAACTCAGCCACCTCATCGGTCATTTTTGCTAGTAAAACATCGCGTTGCTTACCCGTCATATCGCCTTGCTCAACCGCTTTATTGAGTAATATTTTGATGTTTACTTCGTGATCCGAACAATCAACACCAGCAGAATTATCAATGGCATCCGTGTTAACTCTGCCTTTTGAGGCAAATTCAATACGGCCTAGTTGGGTAAAACCAAGGTTGCCGCCTTCCCCTACTACTTTACAGCGTAGATCCGCACCATTAATTCTCAACGAATCATTAGCCCGATCGCTAACCTCTGTATTGCTCTCGCTACCTGCCTTAACGTAGGTGCCAATACCGCCATTCCACAATAAATCGACCGGCGCTTTTAGCATCGCCTGAATCAACTCATTGGGCGTTAATGCGTTATTAGTAATACCCAATAGCTTTTGCACCTGTGGCGTTAGAGTAATCGATTTATCTGCCCTTGAATAAATGCCGCCGCCTTTTGAGATTAACGTCTTCTCATAATCGCCCCAAGTCGAACGCGGCATATCGAACAGGCGTCGACGCTCTTTAAAACTCTTTGCTGCATCCGGGGCAGGGTCAAGAAAGATGTGCATATGATTAAACGCACCTACTAAGTGGATTTCCTCCGACAACAACATACCATTGCCGAACACATCACCACCCATATCACCTATTCCAATCACGTCAAAAGGCGTGGTTTGCGCATCAACACCGAGCTCTCTAAAGTGTCGTTTAACGGATTCCCAAGCGCCTTTCGCGGTAATGCCCATCTTTTTATGGTCATAGCCGACAGAACCGCCGGATGCAAAGGCGTCGCCCAACCAAAATCCATGCTCGATGGCGATACCGTTTGCAATGTCAGAAAATGTGGCGGTGCCCTTATCGGCAGCCACAACTAAGTACGGGTCATCGTCATCGTATCGAACGACATTTCTCGGCGGTATCACTTTTTCGCCTTTTAGGTTATCTGTTATATCCAACAAGGCACCGATGAAAACACTATAACATTCAATGACTTCTTCCATCATTGCATCTCGAGACAGCCCATCGAGTGAACGTTTTACAATAAAGCCACCTTTAGCGCCGGCGGGAACAATCACCGCATTTTTAGACATTTGCGCTTTCATCAAGCCCAAAATTTCCGTCCTAAAGTCTTCTTTGCGGTCTGACCAACGTAAACCACCACGCGCAACCGCCCCCCCCCTTAAGTGCACGCCTTCAATACGAGGGGAATAAACAAAAATTTCAAACTTTGGACGCGGCAAAGGGAGGTCAATGATGTTTTCAGGGTTCAGTTTAAATGCAATATATGGCACGCCCTTCGCGTCTACGCTGGCCTGATAATAACTGGTACGGTTAGTCGCCTGAATTAAGTTGAGATAACGACGTAAAATTCTATCCTCATCTAGGGAAACAACTTTTTCAATTTCAACGATAAGGGTTGCTTCTTGCTTTGCCACCTTCTTGGTTTTAACCTTAATGTTCGGATCAAACTTCAATTCAAATAAGCGCACCAACTGCCCAGTAATCAACGGATTATTACCTAAGGTATTTTCCACGTAGGCCTGACTAAAGGTTGCACCCGCTTGACGCAAATACAAATAGTAAGCACGCAGTAACATGATTTTTTTCCAATCAAGATCAGCTTTCATCACTAAACGGTTAAAGCCATCGTTTTCAACGTGACCTATCCATACTTTTTCAAAAACCGTCTGGAATTTATCTTTGATTTGCCCTACGTCAGGCAATTCTTCGTTATACACCAAACCAAAATCATGCACCCAATAACAACTATCCGAAGACGCGTCTATAATCTCAAAAGGCTGTTCATCAAACACCATAACGCCCATGTTTTCTAATACCGGTAATGTTTGTGACAACGGTGCTGGCGCGTCTTTATTTATCAATTTAAACTGCAAGCCTTTACCGTGTGACTCTAACGGTTGATACAACGACATCTGAATCTGCTGATCAGCACTGTTATTTAAAGCTTCGGTTTTTTCTATATCGGGAACTGCAAATCTCGCTGGGTAATTATCCCTATACGCCGCCGTAAAACCTTCGCCGTATCGGTTAAATAAATCCGCACCGGCTGCTTCACCAAACTGGTGTACGAGCGCGGATAGCAAATCATCCTTCCAATTACGTAGAATTTCAATGATATCGTTTTCCACATCACAAACATCAAACTCACCCGACCAGTCACTTGCTGTGTGTACCATAAAGTGAATTCTGGCAAAAATAGACTCACTAAACTGAACATTAAAATCAATATTGTTGGTTTTTAATGCATCTCGAAGAACACGCTCCATTTTCTTTCTAACTTTCGTGTTATAGCGATCTCGTGGAACATATACCAGTATCGATACAAATTGGCCATACGCATCGCATCTAGCAAACAAGCGAATGCGTTGGCGCACTCGTAGCTGCAAAACGCCCAGTGCTAACTGCAAAAGCTGCACATCACTCGAATGAAATAACTCATCGCGTGGCAAGCCTTCCAATACATTCATCAGCGATTTACCACTGTGACTGTTTTCTTTGAAATGCGAATCCGCAAAGACTTTCTGCACTTTTTTACGAATCAACGGTACGGCATCAACCCGTGTATGGTAAACGAATGATGCATACAGCCCTAAGAAACGAAACTCACCAACCACTTCACCCTTTGCGTTAAATTTCTTTACGCCTATGTAGTCCATGTACACAGGGCGATGAATAATCGATTTCGTTGTCGCCTTGGTAACAACCAGCGGATATGGCCCGCTGATAAAGTCATCCGCTTTATTGGTAACCGGCATTACGTCTACTTGAGGGATAGCGGCCAATTCATCGCGTAAAATACCGTACCCAGAGCCCTCTACAATTTTAAACCCATCTGTTTTTTTGCCTTTAACCAGTTCGTATTCTCTACAACCAAGAAACAGAAAGTTATCGTCGGCAATCCAACTAAGAAAGGCCATAGCCTCCAATGTATCTTGACTTTTATCACCTGGCGGATGCTTTTTCAAAGCTAACACGGACTCGTGTAATTTAGTAATGCACGGTTCCCAATCTTCAGTCACCGCATTGTTATAAGTAATTACCTTTGACACTTGTGCGTTTAATACATCAAACGCATTTCCATCTGAGGGCTGGCGGTCTATTTCAAGACGAATCATAGACTCTGCGAGCAAGCCTTTTTTGTCTTTAGACGCCGTTAAAACACCTTTCTCATCCCGTACAAAATCTAAAACAGGGTGTACAACTAAGTGACACGTCAGGCCACTTTCGTTCAGGTTCATGGTTAATGAATTAAGTAAAAAGGGCCTGTCTTCTGTAACGATTTCTATCACGCTGTAGGGCGACTGCCAGCCATGCAACTCAAAATCGGGGTTGTAAACGTTAATTTTCGGCGTGTTACTGGCACGAGATTGCGCCAAATTCCAATGTGCAATAGCAGAGCCGTACACATCTTCCAGTTCTCTTTCGGCTAAATCTTCTAGTGCAATATCTCTGTAATATTCTTCAATGAAACTATTGATCACCGGTGCTTCTTTATAATCGAAGCGAGCATCAATGATTTTCTTGAGTTGCGTGAACACTTGTTCTTTTTCTTTTGAAGCAACAGTCATGCGTAACCCCCGTATTTTTCCATCCAAAGAAAGTATAGAAGATACTTGTAATTTTGCTGCTTTAGAAGCAAAACAACGAAAAATATGCTAATTAGGCCGTGTACAGCCGTCAGGTATATCTCTCATTAAACCTGCAAATTCTACATACGCCACAGATTACTATCCAAATCACCTTGCCATGCGTAGTTTTTCAGATTAACGGTGCCTGACAAGAACACAATACCTTCATCTTCCAAAAGCCTTTTTTGTATCCGTGCTTGTTCGCCCGCAGATGGAAAAGAAATTTTTCCCTGTGAATTGATGACGCGATGCCAAGGCACTTTCAGCTCCTTTGGCGCCGTGCGTAACGCCGAGCCAACCATACGAGCACAACGTAAATAACCAGCAAATCGCGCCACATCTCCATAGGTAGACACTGAACCTCTTGGGATACTCATCACCACTGCCCAAATTTTCTTATGCCGTGGGTTAACGCTCATGCCTACATTGCTTGCTCATCGATAAAGCGTTGATGCCTTTTTCTATCATCCTGTTTATATTCTGTGAATGCTAAATTAAAGCCAAACGACTCTTGCGCTAAGCGATGCATATTCCGCACACAACCCGTCACGTGTATGGGTTTCCCATCTTCACTCAAACAAAAGCTAACCGACAACAAGCGAGCATCTGGGATAACCCAAGGGCTTAATCACTTTTGCCGTCAATTAGTCACAAAGTATTTCCATAGCACCCAGCGACAAATTAGCACTCTGCGCTGACAATTCTAGCCCAGTATCGGTTCTCAATCTCACTTGCCGTTGATGACCAACTCTTAGACATTGTCGTTTATCCATTCGCGTGCGTGCATTCTATGCAGCCACAATAATTAGTTGTTAACTAGTTCACGCATTAACATCAATAATCACGCGGCCACGAATGTTACCGGCGACTATTTGCTCTGCCAATTCCGGTAGATTCGACATCGGTTCTACTCGGCTAATCGCATTAATTTTATCTTTCGGCAAATCGGTTGCCAATCTGCTCCACGCCGTGAGTCGAAGTTCCATACTCGCCATCACCGAATCAATGCCCGCCAACACAACACCGCGTAAAATAAACGGGAAAACGCTAGACGGTAAATCGATGCCGCCAGCCAAACCACACGACGTAACGCAACCATCTCGTCTTGTTTGCGCAATGGCATTGGCCAGCGTTTGCGAACCGACGGTATCGACAACGCCCGCCCAACGTTCTGCTGCTAATGGCGAACCTTTTTCTGACAACTCAGCACGCTCTATAAAACTGCTAGCGCCTAATGCCGTTAAGTAGTCATGCGTTTCTGGTCGGCCTGTTGATGCCACCACAGTATAGCCAAGCTTTGATAGCAGCGTAATAGCAACGGAGCCCACGCCACCGGCAGCACCGGTCACGAGCACCTCACCATCACCCGGTTTCACACCTTGTCGTTCTAGCATCAATACCGATAACATCGCGGTATAACCCGCGGTGCCAATCGCCATAGTATCTTGCAGCGTGAAGGCATCAGGCACCTTAACCAAAAACTCCGAACTCACTCTTTGCTTTTGGCTGTAGCCACCCCAGTGTTTTTCGCCCAACGCGTAACCGTTCACCAACACCGCATCGCCGACTTTAAATTTATCTGACGACGATTCAACAACTGTACCGGCCAAATCAATGCCACACACCATCGGTAAACGTTTACAAATCTTACCTTTGCCGGAAACCGCCAAACCATCTTTGAAATTTAGAGATGAATACGACACATCAATTAACACATCTTCATCGGGCAAATCTGCTAGGCTTAGTTGTTGTAATTGACCCTTGGTTTTACCGTCTACTTCTGTCGCCACTATTGCATTAAATTTATCAGACACTGCCCTTTCTCCTGTTGAACATTTATCAGTAAGTAACCGTATCAGTTTAGCCTATCAAAACCAACTCATTTAACTTGCCCGTAACGCCTGCCAACGTTACCATGATTTTTTTAATCCAAACGGTCATGCCATTGAAATCAACCGCTTATTTTGCAGCACTTATTGGTCTACTTTTTAGTGCTTGCGTACAAGCGAATTCCCCCCTACGGTTAGCAACCACCACCAGCACTGAAAATTCAGGCCTCTTAGCCGAATTGTTGCCGGCTTTTACAAAACAAACCGGGATCAAGGTCGATGTAATTGCCGTTGGTACCGGCAAAGCACTACAAATAGCGCGCAATGGTGACGCTGACGTGGTGATGGTGCACGCACGACAAGCTGAAGATGTTTTTATCGCCGAAGGCTTCGGCGTTAATCGCCGTGACGTGATGAAAAATGATTTCGTTATCGTCGGACCTCAAGCTGACCCCGCTTTAATCAAAGGGAAAAACAGCACGCTGAATGCATTAAGAAAAATCGCTGCCAAGCAATCAAGCTTTATCTCCCGCGGAGATAATTCTGGCACGCATAAAAAAGAGTTATCCATCTGGAAACACGCTGGCATTGAACCTAACAAAGCATGGTACAAAGAAGCTGGCCAAGGCATGGGGAAAGTCTTATTAATGGCAAACGAGCTGGGTGCTTACACGCTCACTGACCGAGGCACGTGGCTGGCTTACCAAGATAAACTGTCTTTAAACGTTTTAAATGAAGGCGGCGTGCTATTAATAAACCCATACGGCATTATTGCTGTTAACCCCGCTTTGCACAACGACATCCAATATTTAAAAGCCATGTCGTTAATCGCTTGGATAACCTCACCGGCTGGGCAGCGTTTGATTGATTCATTCCAAAAAAATGGCCAACGTTTATTTTATCCAACTGCCATCAAGGATGTCCTTAACCAGTGAATGACTTAAGCCAAGCCAGCGCCCATGCTTTTCAATTATTGCTAAGTGGCAATAATGATATTTGGGAAATCATATCCCTGTCGTTTGGTGTGTCATTTTCGGCCATTTTAATAGCCACACCGCTGGCGCTTGTCATCGCTTTTTTTCTTGCCTTCTTTTCATTTCCACTGCGCCGCGCGCTCATTTCGCTGTTTAACACCTTTATGTCGGTACCCGCGGTCATCATTGGCTTAACCTTGTATCTTTTATTATCGCGCAGCGGCCCATTGGGCGATTTGAGATTACTCTTCACCGACAAAGCGATGGTGATTGGGCAAATATTATTAAGTTTCCCTTTACTGGTTGCCATGGCGCACGCATCATTTCAAGCTGCCGACCGACGTGCCTGGGAAACGGCCATCACCCTAGGCGCTTCACCTGCGCGAGCGTTTTTCACACTCATGTATGAAGTTCGTTTTGGGCTGATTGCAGCCGTCGTCGCTGGCTTTGGTCGCGTGGTGGCAGAGATTGGTTGCTCCATGATGGTCGGCGGTAATATTCTGCACGCAACGCGCAACATCCCCACCGCCATCGCCCTTGAAACCAGCAAAGGCGAGTTCGCCCAAGGCATTGCGCTTGGCATGGTATTACTCGTGCTATCCTTAAGTCTGAACGCGGGTGTCTCCATTTTCCAAGGTAAAGGTGAATTGCAAACATGAGCAGCTTAATCAGTTTCAAGGCCATTACAGTTTCCTTATCCGGAAAATCGATTCTGAATATCGACCAGCTCGACGTGCTTGCGCATCAATGCACGCTATTAACCGGTCGCAATGGCTCGGGCAAAACTACTCTGTTTAAAATTATGGCCGGCTTATTGAAACCTAACTCGGCTGAGATTCATTACCAGGGGCTAGAAATGACGTGGAAACAAGCCAAGCCCTACATTCAAAAAGACATTATCTACCTACACCAACAACCTTATTTATTTGACGCCAGCGTGGCCGATAACATTGCCTACGGCTTACACCGTTTAGGCGAGAACAAGGCGTCCGCGCATAAAAAAGTAATGCAAGCCTTAGATTGGGCCGATTTGTCGCACCTTGCACACCGCCCAGCAAAACAGTTATCCGGCGGGGAAAAACAACGCGTCGCCCTCACCCGCGCTAGAATCTTATCGCCACGCTTATTATTGCTCGATGAGCCCACCGCCAGCATGGACACCGATGCAAAACAGCAAACCAGCTTATTATTACAACGGCTGAAATCCGAAGGCGTCAGCATTATAATCAGTAGCCATGAAACACATACCGTTGATCACATAGCCGATCGCCACTTACTCTTAGAGAGAGGGCGAATTGAAACACTTGAACGTCCTACACACTCCAACAAGGTAACCGTTTTGAATACCTCTAAATACTCCACTTAGCATGAGCACCTTAAATGTCCAAAGCAGTTGCGGTGATGCAAACGAGCAAGGCTCCCTGAGCGTCGAGCATGCATTACAAAATATGCTGAACGCCGTGTCAGCCATAGGTGGCTCAGAGCAAATACACCTCAGAGATGCTATCGATAGGGTATTAGCTGAAGCCATCACCTCACCTGTCAACGTACCCTCACACCGTAATTCTGCCGTCGATGGCTACGCCATGATGCAAGCTGACTTGCCTGTCAGCGATACCATCATCAGCCTGAATATCATCGGTCGCGTGGTCGCTGGTCACCCATACAAAGGCAAACTGAAGGCCGGTGACTGTATTCAAATAATGACCGGCGCGCAAATGCCCAATTTAGCCGACACCGTCATCATGCAAGAACACGTTGAAGTAGATGGCAACGCCATCCGCATAGATGCACGCCATAGCGCAGGACAAAACGTTCGCCAAGCCGGTGAAGATATCGAATTGGGGCAAACCGTCTTACAAGCTGGCATTAAATTAACGCCACCTCAAATCGGACTGTGCGCCTCGCTTGGCCTGTCGGAAATACGTGTTAGAACACCATTAACCGCCGCTGTTTTCTCAACGGGTGATGAAATTCTTAGCATTGGCGAAGCACCACGAGAAGGTTGCATTTACGACAGCAATCGCTACAGCATGATCGCCGCATTAAAAAAGCTCGGTTGCAACGTATTGGA
>DUCA01000012.1 GCA_012960055.1 Cycloclasticus sp. | reverse complement strand
ACAGTTCTGAAGCTTGTGGGCCGATAATATGAACGCCAAGAATTTGATCTGTTTCTTCGCTGGAAATCATCTTAACCATGCCGGTGGTATCACCTAAAGCTTGAGCGCGTCCACTGGCAGCGAACGGGAATGTACCAATTTTTATTTTCTCACCGGTAGATTTTAAATGCTGTTCGGTTAAGCCGACCCATGCGATTTCAGGGCTTGTGTATATAACACTTGGTATAACGTCGTAGTTAATTTCTGGTTCTTCGCCATAAATCACTTCCGCAACGGCTACGCCTTCTTCGGAAGCCTTATGCGCGAGCATTGGACCACGAATAAGGTCGCCAATAGCATATACGCTAGGCTGGTTGGTTTGCCAAAGTTCATCAACGTCTACAAAGCCTCGTTCGTCTAGTTCAATGGGTGCTTCAGGTGAAAACAGGTTGTCCGTATTAGGGCGGCGACCAACAGATACGATTAACTTGTCTACTTCAATACTATGAGTGCCCGATGCATCTTCATAGTCAACGGTTACAGCCTTACCTTTTGAAACAGCCTTGGTTACGCGGGCGCTCATTTTAATATCAAGCCCTTGTTTTTTGAATTGGCGTTTAGCTTCTGCAGCTATTTTTATATCAGCTGCTGGTAAAAATGTATCTTGTGCTTCTAATAAAACCACTTCTGAACCTAAACGGTTCCATACGCTGCCTAATTCTAAACCAATAACGCCGGCACCAATAACGCCAAGGCGTTTGGGGGTTTTGTCGAAGTCGAGCGCACCGGTAGAGTCGACAATGTTTTTATTGTCAACGGGAGCGCAGGGGATATCGATAGAGCTAGAACCCGTCGCTAAAATAATGCTCTCAGCTGAAATGGTTGTAACTTCCTTATCATTTGATGTGATTTCAACCTGCCTGCCTACGAGTAGTTTACCGCGGCCATGAAAGCTCGTGATTTTGTTGGCTTTGAACAAACCACTGATGCCTCCGGTTAAACGGCTGACTACGTCATCCTTGTTTTTAATCATGGCGGGAATATCAATTTTGACACCCGAGACTTTAATGCCATGGTTTTCAAGCCCATGATTAATCTGATCGTAATGGTGTGATGATTCAAGCAGTGCTTTAGACGGTATGCAGCCGACATTAAGGCAGGTTCCGCCAAGGGATGCTTTGTTGTCTTTGCCTGTAAAGTCATCAACACAAGCAGTTTTAAGGCCTAATTGCGCGCAACGGATTGCGGCGACATAACCACCAGGGCCGCCACCAATGATGACGACATCAAATTTATTATTTGAACTCATAGTTGTTGCTCCAAAAATTCTCTAAACGTTTAACAATAATCTGGCTGGATCTTCAAGGAAGTCTTTAATGGTCACGAGGAACGACACAGCTTCTTTGCCATCGATGATGCGGTGATCATAAGAAAGAGCAAGGTACATCATAGGACGAATAACCATTTCACCATTTTCAACCATTACGCGTTGATTGATAGCATGCATTCCTAAAATGGCACTTTGTGGTGGGTTCAGGATGGGAGTAGACATCATGGATCCGAAAATGCCACCGTTAGTGATGGTGAATGTGCCGCCCATTAGATCATCTAAGCCGAGTTTTCCATCGCGTGCTTTCTTGCCGAATCCGGCAATGCCGCCTTCAATGGCAGCAAAGCTTTTCAGATCGGCATCACGTAAAACAGGAACCACAAGGCCACGTGGTGAAGAGACCGCAATACCAATGTCGTAGTAACCATGGTAAATGATATCTTGCTCATCAACCGATGCGTTTACAGATGGGAATAGCTTTAAAGATTCAACCGCTGCTTTTACAAAAAATGACATGAAGCCCAATTTTGTATCATGGGTTTTCATGAATCTATCTTTGTACTTAGTGCGAATATCCATGATAGGTTGCATATTGACCTCATTAAAGGTCGTTAGCATGGCTGTACTTTGCTGTGCCTGAATTAAACGTTCTGCCACTTTTGCACGTAAACGTGTCATAGGAACACGTTGTTCTGCACGATCACTGGTTGGCAATATAGGCGTTTGCGCAGCGTTGCTAGCATTAGCAGGCGTCGCTGAAGAGGCGTTGGAAACTGTTGCGACAGTGCCATCTGATGATTGATTCTTAATGTGCTTAAGAATATCTGTTTTGGTAATTCTGCCGCCTTTGCCCGTTGCTGTAATAGTGCTTGTGTCTAGGCCATGTTCGGAAACAAGTTTCCTAACAGCGGGGCTGAGCGCTGCGGTTGAGCCGGAGTTCTTTTCTGCAGGTAAGTTAGGTGCTGATTGAGAGGCTTCATCGACTGTTTTAGTGTCGGCACTTGCTACAGCACCAGGTTCAATACGACCAATTAACTGACCACTTAATACGGTGGCGCCTTCTGGTTGAACAACGTCTACTAAAATGCCATCTGCTAAAGCGGGAACTTCAAGAACCACTTTATCTGTTTCTAAATCAACAAGGTTTTCATCTTTTAAGACGGTTTCACCGGCTTTTTTATGCCATGTTACTAAGGTGGCATCTGCCACAGATTCTGGAAGGCTAGGTACTAGTACTTCAATGCTCATGGTTTATTCCTTTTTAAGGTCAATGTGTTAATAAAGTGCTTCTTGGATTAGTTTTTGTTGCTGTTTAACGTGCAAGCTAAATTGTCCAACAGCTGGCGATGCAGACATCTCTCTGCCTGCATACTTTAACTCTAATTTTTTACTTAATAAATCAAAGAAACGATGCCTGATTTGGTACCAAGCGCCTTGATTCATGGGCTCTTCTTGGCACCAAACGAGCTGTTTCAATTTAGGGTACTGTTTGAATGAGTCGTGTAGTTCATCAATCGGGAATGGGTAGAGTTGTTCGGACCGCAGAATAACCACATTCTTGAGTTTATCTGCACGACGTTGCTCAAGAAGGTCATAGTAAACTTTGCCAGAACAAACGACCATGCGCGTTACTTTTTTCGGGTCAATGTCATCAATTTCTTGAATCAACGGTTGGAAACGGCCTTCAGTTAGCTCTTCTATTGTTGACGTTGCTAATTTATGGCGCAGTAAACTCTTTGGGCTCATAACAATCAGCGGCTTACGGAAATTACTTAAACATTGGCGACGTATTAAGTGGAATATTTGCGCCGGTGTCGATGGAACGCACACTTGCATATTGTGTTCTGCGCATAACTGTAAGTAACGCTCTAAGCGGGCGGATGAATGCTCGGGTCCTTGGCCCTCATAGCCGTGTGGTAATAACATAACAAGTCCACACAAGCGACCCCATTTCGTTTCACCTGAACTGATAAATTGATCCATCAGAACTTGAGCGCCGTTAGCGAAATCACCAAATTGCGCTTCCCAAATTACAAGGTCATCGGGCTCTGTTGTGGAATAACCGTATTCGAATCCTAGAACGGCTTCTTCCGATAAAAATGAGTCATATAAAGAAAACGTACCTTGTTCTAACATCAGATGGCGAAGAGGGATGTATGTTTCACCATTAATGGTGTTGTGCAATACAGCATGGCGATGAAAAAAGGTGCCGCGACCGACATCTTGTCCAGTCATTCTAATATTTCTACCTGTTTCAAGTAGTGTTCCATAGGCCATGTTTTCAGCGTAACCCCAGTCGATAGGTTGCGCTCCAGCGGCCATTTTTGTTCTGCTTTCCAATACTTTTTCTACCCGAGCTTGTAATGAGAATTCGGGGGGCAACTCAAGCATTAATTCAGAAACTCTGGAGAATTTCTTTGTAGTCACGGTTGTGTCACAAGGGTCGTCCCATTTGCTGTTAAGTAGGGCGTCCCATTTAGCAACGAACGGATTAACTTTATGCTCCAAAATTGGACGCGAAACGATTTCGCCGTTTTCTAGTGACGAGCGGTAATTTGCCTCAAGTTTCGCTGGCTCTTGACTGTCTATGGTGCCTTCTTCGACCAATCTATCGGCATAAATTTTTCGTGTCGTTGGTAAAGAACGAATGGTTTTATACATCAGAGGCTGCGTAACGGCAGGTTCGTCAGCCTCGTTATGACCACGACGACGGTAGCAAACAAGATCAAGTACGATGTCTTGTTTAAATTCTTTACGGAAATCTACCGCAAATTGAGAGGCGAAAAGAACAGCTTCAGGGTCATCAGCATTAAAATGCAAAATAGGTGTTTCAAGCATTTTTGCAACGTCAGTACAATAAAGGGTTGAACGCGTATCAGCAGGGTTGCTGGTGGTGAAGCCAACTTGGTTGTTAATGACGATATGGATAGTACCGCCCGTGCCATATGCACGGGTGCGGGACATTTGTAATGTTTCCATCACAACACCTTGGCCTGAAAAAGCGGAGTCACCATGAATTTGAATGGCGACCACTTCGTCTTCACCTGATTCTCCGCGTCGGTCTTGTCTGGCGCGAACAGATCCTTCAACTACGGGGTTGATTATTTCGAGATGTGACGGGTTGAATGCTAAGGCCAAATGCATTTCACCGCTGGGTGTTTCAACATCGGATGAAAAGCCCATGTGGTATTTAACATCACCGGAGCCATTTTTGGTTGGCGATGCTGAGCGCTTACCTTCAAATTCTTCAAAAAGAATAGAGGGTTTTTTGCCGAAAATATTAACAAGAACGTTTAATCGGCCACGATGAGCCATGCCAATAACAGTTTCTTTTACGCCGTGTTCACCACAGCGTTGAATCATCTCATCAAGCATAGGAATGAGACTTTCACCACCTTCCAATGAGAAACGTTTTTGCCCAACGTAGGTTCTATGCAGGTGATTTTCTATACCTTCAGCAGCAGTCAGCAATTTTAGTAGCCACGTTTTTTGCTTGGTATCAAGGTTTAAATGCCCACGTGGGCCTTCCATGCGTCTACGTACCCATGAGCGCATCTCGGTGTCGCTGATGTGCATATATTCCACACCTATGCTGCTGCAGTAGGTTTTTTGAAGAATTGGAAGAATGTCCTTAAGTGCGAGTTGTTCGGGCGTATTGTGTAATGTGCCTGTGTCGAACAGTGAATTAAGGTCAAGCTCACTTAAACCGTGGAAAGCAATATCCAGTTCGGCGGTGAGTTTTCTCGTGCCGTTATCCAGCGGGTTGGTGTTTGCTTGTTTATGACCATTAATGCGATACGCATTCATTAGTCTTGAAACGGCGGCCTGTTTAGCAAGTTGTTCAGCCGATTCACCACCTTGAATAACACGCACACCCGTTGGCGCTTTGGCGAGGTCAGCAAAGTGTTTCTTTATAGAGGAATGCGGGATGTCAATTGTTTCAGCATCGTTGCGAATGCTATGGAATTGATTTCGCCATTGTTCATCGACGGAATCGGGGTCGTTGAGATATTGCTCGTACATATCCTCAACAAAATTTGCATTAGTACCGTTAAGTGCGGACGTGTTTTTAAATAGCTGTAGTAAGTTGCTCATTAAAGTATCTCGTTAGACTGAAGTTGCTTGAACCATAGTGTCGTTTAGGTATTTAAAAGAATACGATTTAAAGCACTCAATTTTCATTATCGACAAAAGGATAATTTTGGTGCCCCGAGCAGGATTCGAACCTGCGACTTCACCCTTAGGAGGGGTGCGCTCTATCCAGCTGAGCTACCGAGGCATGAATGCTTATAAAATCCAAATGGTTCTAGAAAACACTGTTTTAATGGCGAAAAATAATAACACTTATTAAGCTCAATAAGCAGATAAAAACCTCTTTTTTCTAGGTAAATTGACGTGCTAACTACTTTTCTTAGCGCGTTCGCGTTGGTATTGAGCGATGAATTTGTGAATGCTTCTTTTTTCAGCGGGTTCGATGTTTAGAAATTCGCAACCCACGCGAATAAAACCTTCTTGAGGTGATTTTTTAACACAGCGAACGGTGAAGTCGGTATGAATGTCGTCACCACCGTTAAGTGTCATGCTAGCCGGCGATAAAAGGGCACCTTTTCTGATGTATGTATTTGAATATACCGCGATACAAATTCCGCCAATACTGACGTCATAAACATAACCTGACACCCTGTTTTCTGAATATTGAATGGCACCGTTAAATTTATGTTTTTCTATATTGGCCAACGGAACACGGAAAAAGGCTCTCTTTTGTGGGTGATAAACTTTTTTCGGTATTGAAATAAGATAACTACCGTCGTTAGCGGAGCCTATGACAGACGCGGTAAAATTAAAGGGTACAGAGTTGTGTTTAGCTTGAACCCGTATGCTGGTTCCTTTGATCATTTTATTATGAGCTTGCCGGCTATTCAGCTGATCTAGCATCATGTCATTTTTAGATATGTCGAGAATTCTGCTGGTGTGTTCAGAACCCTCTTCTAGCAGGATAGAAATTTGCACGTGCGATTCGACCAATATTTGCAGCATGTGTTTAATGCGTGAAGAACGAAGTATAAAGTTCAGGTTATCATTCAGAACATCGTGCGCTTTTTCTTCAGCTAATAAGAGGGTCTTTAAACTCGATAGAAAACCCATTTTTCTATTAGGCGATAGAAAGGTTTCTGGAAATTTTGCTCTTCATCGATTGGCCGTCCGCTCCATAAGTAGAATGACTACCGCCTACTTGACCGCGCAGCACATCAAGCGAGCGTTGCGTGTATCTACGATTGAGCTCAATGATAGACCCATTTACATCGTTTAACTTTTTGTTCGCGTCAGACAAAGATTGGATGTTCAGCCACAACTCGGATACAAGTGTTTTCTTATCCTTAGGTGTTAGCGTTGAGATAAGGGCTTGTAGTCCGTATAGGCCCTTATTAACCCCTCTGTTTTTTAAAAATAGATGGGTTGCCTTGGTGTGGCTCTCTAAGCTTGATACCCGCTCTTTTTTTATCGCTGATACGTCAAGTAATTGTTGGTTATCAGGTGTTTCTAATACGCTTTTTTCTAGAATAAGCGCGTCGTTTAATTGCTTTGAAATGCTTTCTAGCGTTTGCAGCAGTTGTGTTAATTGGTCAGTTGAATGAGTCGTCATAATTATTTTTTTAAGTTATTGAGGTCATTTTCGTTTTTGATGATGCGATCGGCAATTTTTTCATTATCAATTTGATACTGTCCATCATCAATGGTTTGGCTAACCGCTTCTACACGATGGTGATCGACAATCGGTATATTGCTCAGCGATTGTTCAATTTGTTGTAAGCGTGACGCAGTATCTGTCAAATCCACGCTGTCGACGTTGCCTGTTGTAGCGCTGCTTGACGGTGCGCTTTTATTGCTTTTCCCTGCGCTACTGGCGTTGTCAGAACTGGTTTGGCTTGGTTTGCTAGAAGTGCCTTTTATATTAATAGACATAATAATTCCTGGTGTGTGTATTAGGTATATCGGCTAAATACACGGTTTCTTGATGATATTTAAGAAACTTATCATAAGTTGACCTTCACCGTATGTTTGTCAAAAACAGTCGCTTGAATAATTTTTTTGGTCCGTACGTTTTTTACCTTTATTTTATCGCCTTTACTACCGTTTACCAGCGCAGTGCCTTTCATGCTTATTTGAAAGCCATTGGTTTTAGCAAGAATGATTACCGAGTCGCCTTTTTTAATCAGTATGGGTTTTGACAAATTATTGACACTGATAATATCGCCGCGATTGATCCGTCGTTTCAGCACCAGGTTAACCGCTAGATGAGTGTCGGATAAATAGGCAGAACGCAGGTTCGTCAGTTCAATTTTTTTCAATATTAAGTCATCTTTTTGAATTAAATGCCCCTTGTTGAGCTGGAAAATTCGAGAGACATTGCTATAAAAGGTCTGTTCGATTCCAAGCCAGATATAGAACCTGTGAAACTAGCTGAAGGTATTCAATTCATATTGGATAAAAATAAAATACTCACTAAATATTATCACAGCCAACGAGATAGCCTCCGCATGGAAATGTCCAAAGCAGGGCATGCGCATAAAGCGATTAATGCGTATTTAACGACGGCCTAACTTTATTTGTTGATTTAGTTGGGCTTCTCAAGCTCGGTAACTGCTCCTGCGTTACTCTACCTCCTGTGTCCATGCAGTCTCAGCGGCTACCTACAATATCACCGTAGATTCCGGTGAGGTACCAACCCCAACAGGTTAGCTATAAAACGATACCGGGGTTATTCCCTAGGTTTCTTAACTTGGGTGAATTGATATTGGTGATATTCACGGTCTTTTGGTTTCTTAGATAACTTGAAACAACTTCCCAAATGGGTTTCCCTGGCGCTACAGAGCCTACGGTTGCCCAGCCGGCTACTTTGTAGTATTTATTTGCTTCAATTAATTTTCCGTTATCAAGCGTCATGTTTGAAATGCGTTTACCTGATAATGCGGTTGGGTCGCAAATGTAATTCATACCGCCCACGCGCACCATATCTCCCCCTTGTTGATAGAACGGGTCGGGGTGGAAGAGGTTGTCTGCGACGTCTTCTAATATGGCTTTAATTTCATTACCTAACATATCTCGAGCATAAGTTTCGGGATAGGTAATGCAAGTTTGGTCCATCACGTGTTCAAAGGTAACGGCTTGTCCCGGTAATACCGTGGTGCCCCATCTAAAACCAGGTGAGAGGGAGATTTCGGCATTCAATTCATGCCGTAAGGCGTCACAAATAAGCTGATCAAACGTACCGTTAAAGTTACCGCGTCGGTAGAGCAGTGATTCGGTAACGGCGAGTTCTTCGTTTAATTTTTCTAGATGCGGTTTACGAATCTCATCAATCAGTGCCGCCATTTCAGCATCCGCT
>DUCA01000011.1:2656-8699 GCA_012960055.1 Cycloclasticus sp. | reverse complement strand
TTACCGATGCGCTCGCCGGCTTCTAATGACACATTGCCTGCGGTGGGTTCTAAGCCGCCGCCAAGGATATTCATATAGGTTGATTTGCCGCAACCGTTTGCGCCAATCAGACCGTAGCGGTTACCGTTGCCAAACTTGGCTGAGACGTTTTCAAATAATGGCTTGGCGCCAAATTGCATGGTGACGTTTGAGCTAATTAACATAATTTATTTCCAGTAATGTTCTGATTGATGGGGTATTTATCGGTTGCCAAAGTTCTCTGGACGGTTGGCAGTGTTACGCTGGCGATTTTGATTGCTGGGTTTCGCTTTAGATTGAGGGCGCTGCTGCTGGTTCGATGCGTTTGGCTTGCGACCATTTGGTTTACGATGGTTCGTTTTTTTCTGCGGACGGGGGCCACCTCGGCCATTTTTAATGGGCTCGGCTTTAATGCTTGGGTCTGGCTCGTAGCCTTCGAGTGTAACTGTTGGTATGTTGCGTTTAATCAAACTTTCAATGCCTTTAAGCAGTTTAAGTTCGTCTACGCAGACCAATGACATGGCTTCACCTTCGTTTCCTGCGCGACCGGTACGGCCAATACGATGGACGTAATCTTCGGGCACGTTGGGCAACTCGAAATTCACCACATGAGGAAGTTGGTCAATATCAATGCCGCGAGCGGCGATATCCGTTGCGACCAACACACGAATGTTGTTAGATTTGAAGTTTGCCAAGGCTTTGGTTCTCGCTGCTTGGCTTTTGTTACCGTGAATGGCAGCAGCGGTAATGCCGTCTGTATTCAGCTGTTCGGTCAGCTTGTTTGCGCCGTGTTTGGTGCGGGTAAAAACAAGCACTTGTTGCCAATTATTGCTACCGATTAAAAACGATAATAACTCGCGCTTACGCTTCTTATCTACTGGATGAACAACTTGTGTAATGCTCTCGGCGGTGGTGTTTTCGCGAGCAACCTCAATCAATGTTGGGTTGCTTAATAAACTATTCGCCAGTTTTTTAATATCGTTAGAAAAGGTGGCTGAGAACAGTAAGGTCTGTTTTTCTTTTGGCACCACGGCGAGCACTTTGCGGATGTCGTGGATAAAGCCCATATCCAACATTCTGTCGGCTTCGTCCAGTATCAACATATCGACATGAGATAGGTCGATGGTTTTTTGACTTACGTGATCCAGTAAGCGGCCCGGTGTGGCGATAAGAATATCCACGCCATTACGAAGTTTTTGGATTTGCGGGTTGATTTTTACGCCGCCAAAAATCACGGTTGAGCGTAAAGGCAGGTATTTTCCGTATTCGGCAATGCTTTCGCCCACTTGTGCTGCTAACTCACGCGTTGGTGTTAGTACTAACGCACGAATAGTGGGCTTGCTTTTGTTGGATCGTGTGCTCATTAGGCGTTGTAATAAGGGCAAAGTGAAACCAGCGGTTTTACCGGTTCCAGTTTGTGCTCCACCCATTAAATCTTTGCCGTCTAATACCGGTGGAATGGCTTGCAGTTGGATAGGGGTGGGTGTTGTGTAACCTTTTTCAGATACAGCGCGAAGTATATCGGCATGTAAGCCGAGGGATTCAAATGACATGTGTTTTCTCTATATTTAAAGTATTACCCTTTACCTATGTGAATGGCACATAGGTTGCGGTCGAGGTAATATCTGTTTTTACGTCGCACCAGCTAGGGTAGGCGGCGTATATTTAAGTGTAGACCGGAAGTACACTGTAGAATTGTGCGGTGCATTATATATCAAATCAAACAGCCTGTGGGTAATAACTGATCTAAGACGATATTTTGTGGCGAATCACTGATGTAAGATGATATAAAAAGTGTTTTTATTATGAAAGTGAGTTAGAATACGCCTCGCTACATTCTCTACTGGTTTTTGTAAGATCTGCTCTTGTTAATTTCCTTGTACGATTTGTAACATTTTTTAATTTTAATTTTATTGAGGTAATTATCATGGCAACAGGAACAGTTAAATGGTTCAACGAATCAAAAGGCTTCGGCTTCATCACTCCAGAAGATGGCACTAAAGATGTATTCGTACATTTTTCAGCTATCGCAAGTGAAGGCTTTCGTACATTAAACGAAGGTCAGCAAGTGAACTTTGACGTAGAAAATGGTCCAAAAGGTCCACAAGCTGTTAACGTAACTGCTTAAGCTCTACTAGTTTTTGAAAAAGCCTCGCTTATGCGGGGCTTTTTTTTGCCCTAAGGTAAGTACACTGCGCTAGATGGTAGATATAATTAATCAAATAAATGAAGCGCTGTTGCCAAGCGCCTTCATTATATTAATGGGTGTATTGTTGCGCCATTGGCAGCCTGCGGGATTAACGCTGGCTGAAACGCGGCGCGTGATTAGCACGTTGGTGTTGAGCCTTTTTTACCCAGCGCTTATTTTTTCTGTGATTCCTAGCGTGACTTTAGAGGGTGATATTTTTAGTGCGCCACTGGTTTCCAACGTCGGCATTGTTGTCGGTATGTTGGCGTGCTGGCTTTTTTACCCGTGGTTAAAGAGGCAGGGCTGGGGTAAGCCTGAGCTTGGTGCCTTGATGTTGGTGTGTGGTTTAGGCAATATCATTTCATTAGGTGTCCCGCTGTTACAAGCAGTGCAGGGAGAGCAGGCGGCTCGTTTTGCAATTTACATTGATATTATGGCCATTACGCCGATGTTGTGGGGTGTTGGTTTGTGGGTTGCGATTGAATGGGGTGGGAACGAGGAGCAAAAGCAAACACCGTTGCGCTTTTTTAAATCATTAATGAGTTTGCCGCCGATTTGGGCATTTGCAGCAGCTATTTTGATGAACATTTACGGCCTGAGTTTGCCGGATTTCCTTCAAAAAGGCACGACAATGTTGGGCAATGTCACTATGTCGGGCATGTTGTTGGTGGTGGGTATGTCATTATCGTTTGCTAGTTTAAAGAAGCATAGAGGCATCGCCGTTTTGGCATCACTGGTGAAGCTTCTTGTTGTACCGGCGGCGGTTTACTTTACGGCGATTTTCACCATGAGTGATTTGAAAACGATACAAGCAACAGTGCTGATTGCCGCAACGCCTTCCATGATGGCGGCAATGATATTGAGTGAGCGCTATGGTCTAAATACGGAATTGCTGTCGACGGTGCTGGTGACGAGTACCGCATTATTCTTTATCACGTTGCCTATTTGGTTGTGGGTGTTGGCTTAGGTAGTTTTGTTTGGTAGATGCCTTTTAAGAGTGGATCAGGTAAAATGTTGAGTCCGATATTATAAATTTAAGCGAGGATTATATGTTTGATTGGCTAGACTGGGGTCACAATATGAGAATCACCACCAATGAATTAGCTGGTGTTAACCCCTTTATGGGCAATGCGGCCGGTGTGTTTTTTGTCATAGCGGCAGTGCTGGGTGCGTACATGTTTACTCGCGTATTACAGAAAAAAGAAAACGATATGTTCATAACTCTGCTGCACTTTGTTGCGGGAGCGACGGTATTTATGATGTTGGTTATGCAGCTTATTGCAGGCAGTGCCAGCGGTGATCCAATGGACCCTAGTGAATCAGGCATGTTGCCGCAAGCATTGTTATTGGCGGGCCTTATGCTGATTTTGGGTGGTTTTATTTGGCGCGAAAGGCTAAGAAGTAACCGTCCAGCCATGTTGGTTTATGCGCACGTAGCGGTGGGTTTGTTGACGGGCGGCGTGTTGCTTATTTCGTTGATGGAATTATCTGACGTTGTAAAATGAACCTAATCACTTGGATTAATTCTAAGTAATGCCTACTAAATATTGAGGATAATATGCCTATTACGTTAACTGAAAGTGCTGCCATTCAAGTGCAAGAACAGCTAAGCAAACGCGGAAAAGGCTTAGGCTTGCGTTTAGGTGTTCGTGAGTCTGGTTGTTCTGGATATGCCTATGTTATTGATTTTGCAGATGAAGTATCTGATAAGGATACGGTTTTTGAAGCCTATGGTGTAAAAGTCATTATCAATGAAGATTCACTTAGCTTTTTAGACGGGCTGCAGCTCGATTTCGCCAGAGAAGGCATTAATTCAGCCTTTAAATTCAACAATCCGAATGTGAAAGATGCCTGTGGTTGCGGTGAAAGTTTTACTGTTGAGTCGTAAGCGTAGTTCTAGCTGTTTTAGCGTTTAGAATGTGAAAGCCCAATTATCCATCGTTATTTAACCTGAAAATGCTTTTCGGTAATCATTACTTGATTGCTACTGCAAGCTGTAATCTGTAAACTATATGTTTTGTGGTGGCTTGCCGCCAGATAACCTAATGCCGTGAATTTACACGGTTTTTTCTAAAATTAATTTAAATGTTGGAGTATTACTATGGCGCTTGAGCGTACTTTTTCTATCGTTAAACCCGATGCGGTTGCAAAAAATGTTATTGGACAGATTTATGCTCGTTTTGAAGCCGCGGGTTTAAAAATTGTAGCGTCTAAAATGTTGCAACTTTCACGTGAGCAAGCTGAAGGTTTTTACGCAGTCCATAAAGAACGTCCTTTTTACAATGATCTTGTTGAATTTATGATGTCTGGCCCTGTGATGGTGCAAGTCCTAGAAGGCGAAAATGCGATTCTTAAAAACCGTGAAGTAATGGGTGCTACTAACCCAGCAGAAGCGGATGAAGGCACTATTCGTAAAGACTTCGCTTCAAGCATTGATGAAAATTCTGTACATGGTTCAGATGCGCCTGAAACAGCTGCCGAAGAAATTAAATTCTTCTTCAGCGATGACGAGCTTTGCGAGCGTCTTCGTTAATCAATAATGACAACGAAACAAAACCTGTTGAATTTAGACAGACAAGGTCTTGAGGCTTTTTTTGCCGAATTAGGTGAAAAACCATTTCGTGCGACACAGGTTTTGAAATGGATACATCAAGTGGGTGTGTCCGACTTTGAGTTGATGACCAATATCAGCAAGGCGTTGCGAGAACGCCTTGCTGAGGTTGCAGAAATACGTGTGCCAGAGATTGTTTTCGAACAAAAATCTGAAGACGGTACCTATAAATGGGTACTGGAGTTAGATGGCCAAAATCGAATAGAAACGGTGTTTATTCCTGAAGAAGGGCGTGGCACTTTGTGCGTGTCATCACAAGTAGGTTGTGCGTTGGAATGTACCTTTTGTTCAACGGCGCAACAAGGTTTTAACCGCAATTTATCCACGGCTGAAATAATTGGTCAGGTATGGGTGGCGGCGAGAGCACTGGAAGGTAAGGCAAACCTCACCAACGTGGTGATGATGGGTATGGGTGAGCCATTACTTAATTTCAATAATACAGTTGCCTCGCTTAATTTGATGATGGATGACTTTGCCTATGGCTTGGCAAAACGTCGAGTCACTGTCAGTACATCGGGTGTTGTGCCAGCCATATACCGTTTGGCTGAAGTCAGTGATGCCAGTTTGGCGGTGTCTTTGCATGCGCCAAATGATGAATTGCGAAATGAGTTGGTACCGCTGAATAAGAAATACCCAATTGCAGAACTATTAGAAGCTTGTAAGCATTACATCAAGGGTGAAAAGCGTCGCAAAATCACGTTTGAATACGTCATGCTAAGTGGCATTAATGACTCGGTTGAGCAGGCGCATGAATTAAAACGCTTGTTGGTAGATGTTCCCTCAAAAGTGAACCTCATACCCTTCAACCCATTCCCGAACACGCAATACAAACGTTCCAGTAATAATGCCATACACCGTTTCAGCAATGTATTAAAAGAAGCGGGCTTAGTGACAACAACGCGCAAAACGCGTGGCGATGACATTGATGCGGCTTGTGGTCAATTGGTTGGGAAAGTAAAAGATAAAACAAAGCGGCAGTTAAAACGACAGCTGGAAGCTGATTCATGAAGAATTGGATGCAGCGTTTTTTTATTTTATCGCTAATGTTATTACTGTCAGCATGTCAGTCGCAACAAGTTAAAGAAGAAAACTCGGTGTTACAGGGAGTAGAAAAAAGCCCTGCTGATGTCTATGTGTCGCTGGGTGTGGAATATATGAACCGAGGCATGAATGGTGTTGCCTTGTTAGAAAAAAGTCACTCCAACCGTTCAACGCAGCATTAACCC
>DUCA01000011.1:0-2471 GCA_012960055.1 Cycloclasticus sp. | reverse complement strand
ACCGATATCGTAGAAAAAGAAATGTATACCTTTGAAGATCGCAATGGCGACTCTTTAAGCTTGCGCCCGGAAGGCACTGCTAGTTGCGTGAGGGCGGGTTTAGAACATGGCTTGTTCTACAATCAAATCCAACGTTTATGGTATCAAGGACCGATGTTCCGACACGAGCGTCCTCAGAAAGGTCGTTACCGACAGTTTCACCAAATTGGCATCGAGTGCTTCGGTATGTCCGGTGCGGAAATTGAGGTAGAGATTATTCTTATGTCATACCGCTTGTGGAAAAAATTAGGTTTAGAGAGCGAGTTGTCATTAGAGATTAACTCCTTAGGTACCAGCGAAGAGCGGGCGAGTTATAAAGAAGTATTGGTTGAATACTTTCAGCAGCACGCGGAACAATTAGACGACGACAGCAGTCGTCGTTTACAAACGAACCCGTTGCGAATTCTTGACAGTAAAAATCCAGCGATGCAAACGCTGATTGAGAACGCGCCAAGATTGGCAGATTCACTGGGTGATGAGTCGAGCGCTCACTTTAAACAATTGCAAGGCTATTTAACAGATGCCGGTGTGAATTTTACGCATAATCCGCGTTTGGTACGTGGTTTAGATTACTATTCGCATACCGTGTTTGAATGGACAACCAGCTCGTTGGGCGCGCAAGGCACCGTGTGTGCAGGCGGACGTTATGATGGACTGATTAATCAGTTGGGCGGCAAACAAACCCCCGCCGTAGGGCTGGCGATGGGCGTTGAACGCTTAGTATTGCTGCTTGAACAGCATGAATGGTCGGCTGAGAAGCCGTTAGCGTATATCGTTTACCAAGGTGACGTAGCGAAGGCTAAAGCAATACAATTAGCTGAGAATTTACGCGATCAATTACCGCAAGCAGGTTTTGTTTTACACTGTGGCGAAGGCAGTTTAAAAAGCCAATTTAAAAAAGCAGATAAAACAGGTGCCAAATTAGCACTAATTTTGGGCGAGCAAGAAATAGAAGAAAACAAAGTCGGCGTGAAGTTTTTACGTGAGCGTAAAGAACAGCAATTCATACCACGAGAAGAATTAGACGAATTTTTAATTAACAACGGTTAAAACGGAAAATACGATGGATGTATATCAAACAGAAGAAGAGCAAGTTGAAAGTATCAAAAAATGGTGGGCTGAAAACTCACGTTCGATATTTTTTGGTGTAGGCCTCGGCTTATTTGCCATTTTTGGTTGGCAGAGTTGGAAGGAGCAAGTGCGCACCCATGCTGTAGAAGCATCTGATGTTTATCTGCAACTTGAGAAGTCAATTAAAGACTCACAAAATGATGCGGCGTTATTGTTAGCTACTGAGCTTGATACGTCCTACGCAGACACGCCGTATGCTTCGTTAGCAGGTTTACAAAAAGCTAAAGTAGAAATGGAAAAAGGTGACCGTGCAGCTGCGGCTAAAACCTTGGAAAAAGTGGCCTCGACAGCGGGTAATAACTCTATCCAACACATTGCACGGGTTAGGTCGTTGCGAATCCGAATTGGCAGTGGTGAAATGGAGGCGGTTATCGCAGATATTGATTCGGTGATTGCTGAAAAAAACGGGGTTAATCCAGGTGAGTTCATTGGTCAATACGAGGCACTAAAAGGCGATGCCTATCGTTTGCTGGGTGATGTTGAAAAAGCGCGTTTCGGCTATATTGCGGCGTTAAGAACAGCCACACTTGACCGTCGACTTATTCAATTAAAATTGGATGATTTAGGACCGCCACCAGCCAGTTTCGCTGATGACAGCTCTGCGGCAGTTAACGCAGAGACAGAAAAATGATTCGATTGATTGCTGTTCTATTAGCTTTAGCGTTAAGCGGTTGCGCTAGCATGGTTAAGTCAACCCAGTCTGCGGGTGAAAGCTTAGAAGCTAGTATCATCGAGATGATGACGCATTCATCAGAAGACGAGTCTTCACCGCCAAGGGCACTTGAAGAGATTACTAATGAAGTGATGCTGAGTGAAGTCTGGCAGCGAAAAGTTATTGAAGGCCAAGGCAACCGTTTTTTAAAGTTGGAAATGGTGATATCCGACGGCAACCTTTATGTCGCGGATAGGAAAGGTCAAGTCGTTGCTTTAGATCAGCAAACGGGAGAGACCTTATGGGAAGTAGACACGCAGCTTCCTATTTCTGGTGGTTTGGAAGTTGGCTATGAAAATCTATTTTTTGGCACAACAGATGCGGATGTTGTGGCACTTAAATTGAATGATGGTGAAACAACTTGGACAGCTCGAGTATCAAGCGAAGTGCTATCAGTCCCTCGTTTTGCTGAAGGTCTTTTAGTTGTTCGTAGTATCGATGGTGCAATTAATACATTGGATGCGTCGACAGGTGAAGATAAATGGTCTTATATACGTGATGTGCCGGCGTTAAGTTTACGCGGTACCAGTTCACCTGTGCTTAAAAGCGGCGGCGTTATTAGTGGCTATGCTAATGGCAAGTTGGTTGT
>DUCA01000010.1:5616-8699 GCA_012960055.1 Cycloclasticus sp. | reverse complement strand
GGGATAACACCACGCCATTACCAATAAGGCACTGCACGTTTTCTCTAAGAATACCGGACGGAATAAGGTGTAGAACCGTTTTTTTATCACCAATAACCAACGTATGCCCTGCATTATGACCACCTTGAAAGCGCACCACGGCAGCGACATCATCGGTTAATAGATCCACCAATTTACCTTTGCCTTCGTCACCCCATTGAGTGCCAATTACGACAACATTTTTTCCCATTTTATATCTCTTTAATTTCTTGAAATGTGTATTAGCGCTATTCGCTAACTTGCCATAAACCATCGACTTTGCTGATGGTTTGTGTATGTCTAGGCGACTGCTGATCATTTGGAAGCTCTTGCACCACTATGTTACCCGATGCTCTGAGTTGGCGAACAACATCATGCAAATCAGCATCATCACTTACTGGCGCAAGAATAACCTCTTTGCTTGTTTCCTTTGACAAAGCACTCAATTTTGCAAGCACTTTTATATCTGCACTAAAGCCGGTTGCTGGCAAGGGTGTCTCTAATTTGCCGGTTAAATTATCATACCGCCCACCACGCGCCACTTCCGAGCCAAAACCTGGCACAAATGCAGCAAACACGATGCCGGTTTGATATTGATAACAACGAAGCTCTGCCAAATCAAAATACAGTGGCAGTGCCGGGTAAATACTCTGCAACAAAGCGGCTACTTTTTTCAACTCATCAATAGCAGACAAAACACCGTCGCCACCAATAGATAAGCTGACTTTCGCTTCATCAAGCACGGTAATATCGCCGTTCAAGCTCAATAAGGTATAAAAGGCTTTATGCCAACCTGCAGGAAGTTGATAAGACGTTAATAACTCTTCTACTTCATCCGTTGCCTTGCGCTGCAATACTTCAAACAACTCGGCTTCTTGCTCTGCCGATAAACCGGCTTGTTGGCTCAAGCCTCTGAAAATACTCACATGACCGAGGTCTAGATGTACGTCCTGAAGACCTGAAATGGCCAAGGTTTCCAACATCAAACGCATGATTTCCACATCGCTCTTAATGTGTTGACTGCCGTATAACTCCGCACCTACCTGAATAGGGCTGCGTGACTTTTCAATCTTAGCACCACGCGCTTGCAACACAGAACCTAAATAACACAACCTTACCGGTGCGCTTTTATAGATATTATGCGACGCCATACGCGCCACTTGTGGCGTCATATCGGCGCGTATACCCAACGTTTTACCGCTGATTTGATCGGTCACATTGAACGTTTGCAGCGCTAATTCGCTGCCTGTGCCCGTTAACAAGGTATCCAGAAACTCCACCATCGGCGGAATAACGTATTCGTAACCCCATGATTGAAACAGGTTCAGTAATTCACGGCGCATGGTTTCTAGTCGCGCGGCATCGCCTGGAAGCAGACCTTCCATACCTTCTGGCAATATCCAATTATTTTTGTTTGACATCGTTTTAATTACCGTTAATTACCGTAATAGAGCTAAAGGGAGCGTTTCTTTCTGGCTTTTATCTCAACTAACGCACAAGCGTTAATAAAACCACGCCAGCAATCATACTGACTAGCCCTGACATTCGAATCGTTCGATCATCCATTTCCATCAAGCGCTGGTACGTTTTACGTAAGGCATCAGGGCTCATGAACGGGATAATGCCTTCTAAAACCAGTACTAACGCAATAGCTGCAAACAATTCACTCCACGCCATTGCGTCAATACCTTAACTTAAAAGCTGACTACTGCTTTTTAAAGTATCTGAAAAAGTCTGACGTGGGCTCTAACACAATCAAATCATTTCCTGAGCCCATACTTTTACGGTAAGCATCTAAACTGCGGTAAAAAGCGAAGAACTCTTTATTTTTGTTGTACGCAGTCGCGTAGATTTTAGCGGCTAGCGCATCACCCGCACCACGCAACTCTTGAGATTCTTTATACGCCGTGGCAAGAATAATTTCGCCTTGTTTATCGGCATTAGCTCGAATTCTTTCAGCCGCCTCTTTACCACGCGATCTAAAATCACGCGCAACCCGTTCACGCTCCGACTCCATCCGTTTATAAACAGACGAACTCACTTCCTCTGGCAAGTCAATTCGCTTAATCCGAACATCAATAATATCAATACCTAAACCATTACCTAGCAAGTTAATATCATCAACAAGGCTTAGACGGATTTTGTCACGACCAACTGAAATAAGTTGCTTAATCGTTTGCTTACTGAAAGCCGCTCTCATGCCTTCTTTCACAAATTGATTCAATCGCGTATCAACCTGACGAGGGTCACCACCCACGGCACGATAGAAATTGTCGACATTAGAAATTTTCCATTTAACAAACGTATCAACAATCACGTTTTTCTTTTCTGAGGTTAAGAAACGTTCAGGACTTGAATCCAAGGTTTGGATACGCCCATCGTACTTTTTTACATTATTAATAAATGGGAGTTTAAAGTGCAGTCCAGGCTCAAGGTCTGTACGAACAATTTCACCCAGACGAAAAACAATCACTTTTTCGCGTTGGTCCACCGTAAACATACTCATGGATCCCACAAAAAGGACGGCGAATAAAAGAATCAACATCTTTGGGTTAAGTTTCATTATCTTCCCCTCCCTCTATCTCTATAACTGGTATCTCGCCCGCTATTCACTGGCGTTGTTTTTTCTGGTGGCGTAATAAAACGATTAGGCTCGGCCTTTGTCGATGAAGTCGATTCCATCAACTTATCAATCGGCAAATACATTAAATTATTGCCGCCCTTCACATCCATAATCACTTTTCTAGAATTACCCAAGACATCTTCCATGGTTTCTAGGTAAAGACGTTTACGCGTTACTTCCGGCGCTGCTTCATACTGCACGAGCACCTGCGTGAACCGTGATGCATCGCCGTCTGCTTCAGCTTTAACACGTGCTTGATACGCCTCAGCTTCTTGTACAATTCTTGACGCCGCACCACGTGCTTTTGGTATCACTTCGTTTGAATACGCTTGCGATTCATTGATATAACGTTGCTCATCCTCACGCGCTCTGATGGCATCCGAGAATGCACCTTGAACCTCTTCCGGCGGCTGCGCTTCAACCAAGTTTACTGAAGATACAA
>DUCA01000010.1:629-5606 GCA_012960055.1 Cycloclasticus sp. | reverse complement strand
GTACCGTAATCATCGAGCATAGCTTGCAACGCCACTTCTACCTTGGCTACCACTTCACTACGACCTTCGGTTAACACGAAGTCCATTTTGTTCTTGCCTATTACGGCTCTTAGGGCACTTTCAGTCGCTTGCTTCAACGTCACTTCTGGACTACGAACATTGAAGACGTAATCTTGTGCATCTTTAATTTTATATTGCACCGCTAAACGCACGTCGATGATATTTTCATCTTCGGTCAACATCAGCGCTTCTTTTCTAACACCGACGCCTGCTCCTTGGTTGGCGCTTGAACGGTAACCAACTTCGATAAAACGCTGTTGATCCACATTAACGATAATAGCACTGTCGACAGGGCGTGGAAAACGCCAATGCGGCCCAGGCAGCGTGGTCTCATGATATGCACCAAAGCGCAAGACAACGCCTCTATTACCTTCATCGATGATATAAACACCCGACACCAGCCAAATCACCGCTCCCAAAACAAGCAGCACCATGATACTCATGCCCGATGACCCACTCGGTCTTTCATTATTCCCTGTTGGTGGACTCTTCGATCCACCACCGAATAGAACGCTCAATTTATCTTGCAGTGAACGCACTAATTCATCAAGATCTGGTGGCGCTTGCTGATCTTTTTTACGACCACTCCATGGATCTTTCTTCTTATCTTTATTGTTATCTGAGTCATCCCAAGACATAGTAAAACCTCAAGTTATCTATCAATTTATTCCAACGGTTAATTTTAGGGCTGTATGCCTTCTTAAGCAAGGTGTTAAACGACTAAATATCGACTAAATTCTACTGATTAAATGCTTATATTTATTCGGAATATTCACATCGATGACCCAACAGCCATCTTCCCTATTTTCCTCATGTAAAATTTGCGCCACGTCAAATAATTGTGCGCGCAACTTAGCCTGCGATGGTTTTAATACCAGCGTCAATCTTGTATCTTCTTCATGACAAAGCGTAGCCAAGCTTTCCAGTAGAAGATTCACTCCATCTTTCATCATCGCTGACAACCAAACGGCGGCAACCTCACCCTCTGCATTTTGATCGACATGTGGTGCAACCGACTCCAGCCGATCTACTTTGTTGTACACCATTAATTGCGGGATTTCATCCGCACCAATGTCTTTTAATACTGAATTTACTTCGTGTATTTGATCTTGTCGATTAGGGCTACTCGCATCCACCACGTGCAGCAATAAATCGGCTTCAATGGTTTCTTGCAAGGTCGAGCGAAAAGCCGCGACCAGTTCATGCGGTAAATCCTGAATAAAACCCACGGTATCCGCCAACACGATTCCACCGTAGTCAGGTAGTTTCACTTGTCGAAGTGTTGGATCCAAGGTGGCGAAAAGCTTGTCCGCCGTATAAATAGAGGAATCGGTTAACGCATTGAACAGAGTGGATTTGCCGGCATTGGTATAACCGACGAGTGAAACAGTCGGCACATCAGCGCGTTGTCGACTACGGCGACCTTGATCACGTTGCTTGTTGACCTTCGCCAAGCGAGATTTAATTTGACGGATACGCTGACCAATTAAGCGGCGATCCGTTTCCAACTGAGTTTCACCAGGACCACGTAAGCCAATACCGCCTTTTTGCCTCTCAAGGTGGGTCCAACCTCTGACTAATCGCGTGGATAAATACTGCAACTGAGCCAGTTCGACCTGCAACTTGCCTTCAAAAGACTGCGCGCGTTGGGCAAAAATATCTAAAATTAAATTGGTTCTGTCCAGCACACGAACCTCTAACTCTTTCTCGAGGTTTCGCTGCTGACTTGGACTGAGATTATGATTGAACAGCACCACATCTGCGCAAGTTTCACGCAACAAGTGCCGAACTTCCTCTAACTTACCTTTACCAATAAAATGTCTAGAATCGGGCACTCGGCGCGAACCCGTCACCGTAATAACTGGCTCCACATTGGCAGAAACAACCAATTGAATAAATTCGTTTAAATCGTCTTCCGAGAAACTACCATTGATAGATAGGTGAACAACGAGCGCTTTTTCGCCCGTACCTGGTCGATCAAATAATTCCATTAACCGGTAACACCCAACACAAGCACTTTATCCAAAATAGCTATTTAGCCTGCCTCATTATCGCGAGGCATATTAACCGTACGCGCAGGAACAATCGTCGAGATGGCGTGCTTATAGACCATTTGATTCACTGCATTTTTCAACATCACGACGTATTGATCAAACGAATCAATTTGACCTTGCAATTTAATGCCATTTACTAGAAAAATGGAGACAGACATGTGCTCCTTTCTCAGTGTATTTAGAAACGTATCCTGTAAATTATGACTTTTAGACATACCATACTCCTTATTATTATTATTATTATTACCCTTTCCCATTGACCCCGCATCCGAGTTTTGCAGCCCAGCAAATTACAGCTTGAAACCGCTATGCACGCATAACTATAAGCCATATACGATATAAATGGCGCCAATATTGATAAATATCAAGACCCGGTTATTAAAATTTAGCGCAAGTGGCGTAATGCTTGCTCCAACACCATAGCTTCTCCCGTCTCAAGCCACCTTACCTCTGTTTGCTGACGCAACCAAGTAAACTGCCTTTTAGCTAGCTGTCGCGTCGCAATAATAGCTTTCTCACGAAACGTGGCTGCGTCACACTCACCTTGCAAATATGACCATGCTTGTCGGTAGCCAACCGCCCTAACCGCTGGCATAGAGGCATTTAAATCACCTCTGCCAAACAAAACCCTCACCTCATCGATAAAACCACGCGCAAGCATTTGATCGAACCGTAACGCTATTTTTTCGTGCAATATCGTCCTATCGGTTGGCGCTATAACAAGCTTAATTGGTTTAAAGGGCAAGGAAACTTGCGCCTGCTCATTAACCCAATCCGTTTGACTACGGCCGGAGACTAGATACACCTCTAGCGCGCGTTGGATACGCTGCGAATCATTGGGGTGGATACGGGCAGCGGCTATTGGGTCAACTTCCTTTAAACGCTCATGCACCACGTTCCATCCTTGTTGTTGCGCTTGAATATCGATTTCTCGACGTACTTTCTCGTCCGCATCCGGCATTGTCGCCATGCCGTTTAATAGCACGTGGAAATACAGCATCGTGCCGCCGACGAGTATCGGAATTTTTCCTCTTGATGCAATATCCTCGATTAACGACAAGGCTTTTTCACGAAACTGTCCGGCAGAAAAAACCTCCGTCGGTTCTAGAATATCAATTAAATGATGTGTAACGCCATCTCGTTCTCGCCTATCCGGCTTAGCCGTACCGATATCCATGCCACGGTAGACCAAGGCCGAGTCTACGCTAATAATTTCACCGTTCAACGTTTTAGCCAGCTCAATACCCAACGCAGTTTTACCAGAGGCAGTAGGCCCCATCAGCAAAACAACTTGTGGCAAAACCGACACCTTTTATTGCCCCCTTAAAAATAACGCGTCTAATTGTTGCACCGTTAGCAGCACCCAGGTTGGACGTCCGTGATTGCACTGCCCACTGTTTTCTGTTTTTTCGATGTCGCGTAATAACGCATTCATTTCCACATCAGTTAAACGGCGGTTCGCACGAATAGAACCGTGACACGCCATATTACCTAATACGGTGTAACAGGCATCTTTCACACTCCGGCTCTCTCCCGTTTTCGCCAAGTCAATCAGCACCTCGCGAACCAGTTTTTCCGCATCGTCCTGCGCTAATAAAACCGGAATCGACCGCACTAATAAGGTGGTCGGCCCTGACGCGCTGAGCTCAATACCCAAACCATCGAGCAAGAATTGATTTTGTTCGAACAACAGCATCTCTTCATCGGATAATTGAATTTTCTGCGGAATTAACAACGGTTGGGACGGCATATTGCCCGCGTCGTATTGCTTTTTTAGTTTCTCATACACGATTCGTTCGTGCGCCGCGTGCGTATCAACTAAAACCAGGCCCTTGTCCGATTCCGCAAGGATGTAGGTGTTGTGCAAATGGGCAATCGCAAAGCCCATCGGCGGAATAGCGCCACCGTTGTTGCTTTCGTGCTGCTGAAAAGATGCAGCGATGGTGTGCATAGAATGCGAACCAGCAAATGACGGCTGACTATGACTGTGAGGGGTATATCGTGCAGCCGGCTCTGCAACCGACATCGGCAAATGACTTTGCTGCATGTCCTTTTGCGCTGGCTGATAGCTATTTGACGTCGGCTCCAACGTTTTAATTGCATAATGATCCGAGGGCCGCGTATCACTTAATACTTGCTTAATTCGGCGATAGACAAAATCGTGCACCGCCTTGGTCTCACGAAAACGTACTTCTAATTTGGCTGGATGCGCGTTGACATCAACCAACGTCGGATTAATCGTTAAATACAGCACATACACAGCGTGACGACCATGAAACAAAACATCTTGATACGCCAAACGAACCGCATGATTAATCAATTTATCTCGAATCAAGCGCCCATTAACATAAAAAAACTGCATGTCTGCTTGGGAACGTGAATACGTAGGCAAACCAACCCAGCCCTGCAGCCCGAGCTCGCCATTCATCACGTCAATTTCTAACGATTGTTGAATAAAGCCTTCGCCGCACAATAGCCCTACGCGCTGATCTTTTTGCTCATTACTTAGCGCCGGTCTTAAATCAATCAATTGTTTTTGATTATGCTTAAGACTAAACCCCACATCAAAACGACTCAGCGCCATGCGCTTAACGACCGTTTCGATGTGGCCGAACTCTGTTTTATCCGTCTTTAAAAACTTCCGACGCGCCGGTGTATTGTAAAAAAGGTCGCGTAGTTCGACACTGGTACCCACTGAATGTGATGTCGGCACGGGATTAAGCTCTTCTTCCGTACCATCTGCTTTTACCGTCCAACCCGCACTGTCACCCGCTTGGCGTGACGATAGCGTTAAGCGCGAAACCGAACTCATACTGGGTAACGCTTCACCCCTGAAACCAAAACTCAATACTGACTCTAGGTC
>DUCA01000010.1:0-557 GCA_012960055.1 Cycloclasticus sp. | reverse complement strand
TTTCAATACCACAACCATCATCGCGCACACGTATCAGCCGCGAACCGCCCTCTTCGATCTCAATGGATATTAGCGTTGCGCCGGCATCGAGAGAGTTTTCAACCAACTCTTTAACGGCTGACGCTGGACGCTCTATCACTTCGCCGGCGGCGATTTGGTTAATCAGTTGAGGGGGAAGTTGTTTTATAGGCATGATTATGTCGATACACGGGGCTTGTTTACCCAACCATTGTATCGAAAAAGAACTAGCTCGGTATTCGAATAACTTGCCCGATTCTAATCTGGCTCGTTTGCATCTTATTTAGCTTCTTTAAGGAGGACAATGAAACTCGGTGACGCATAGCGATTGCATATAAGGTATCGCCTTTTTTGATTTTATACGTGGATTTGGCAATCCGTGATGTCGGTGTAGACGGCACGTTCTGCTTAGCAAAATAGGCTTTAACGCCTTTCATGATGGCTTTCGCCACCTTGCTTTGATGACGTGAACTACGCAGCTTAGCCTCTTCCTTCTTGTTAGAAATAAACGCCGTTTCTATCAAAATGGAAGGGATATC
>DUCA01000009.1 GCA_012960055.1 Cycloclasticus sp. | reverse complement strand
TCGATGGTGTTGTTTTTTTGTGTCAGGGACGATAACAGTATGGATGTTCAACATCCGGTTTGAATAGTGGCTGAATTATTGTAATCGTGCGAACATAGTCCTTTTGAAAGTAAAATATCATGACAAACCCCTTATTAGAAGAATTTGAACTGCCCTGTTTTAGTGCCATTAAAGCGTCAGACATAGAGCCGGCTATCAACAGGCTTTTAGAGAGCAATAAGAAGAAAATAGCGTCATTACTTGAGGGGCAGGCTGCTTACAATTGGGATAACTTGGTGTACCCAATGGAGCTGATTGACGACCAATTGAGCCGTGTCTGGTCGCCGGTGAGTCATTTGAACTCGGTGATGAATAACGATGAGTGGCGTGAAGCGTATTCAAATTGCTTGCCTAAGTTGAGCGAGTATTCAACGGAGATTGGTCAAAACCAAGTGCTGTATTTAGCGTACCGCTCTATCAAAGAAGGGGCGGAATACAGTCAGCTAGAAATAGCACAAAAGAAAATCATTGATAATGCGCTACGGGACTTTGAATTATCGGGTGTGGCATTAGAAGCTGATAAAAAGCAGCGCTATATGGACATTTCGCAGGCGCTGTCTTCGTTAACCAATCAGTTTGAAGAAAACTTGATGGACGCAACGAATGCATGGAATAAACTTATTGTAGATAAAGCTGAGTTGGCGGGCTTGCCGGATTCGACGATTGATTTATTGTGCCAAACAGCGCAGCAAAAAGATAAAGAAGGTTGGATGTTAACGCTTGAATTTCCGTGCTATATGGCGCTGATGACCTATGCCGATAACCGTGAATTACGTTATGAGATTCATCACGCGTTTGTCACCCGAGCATCAGAGCAAAGTGCTGGCGACATTGCCTGGGATAATACAAAGACAATGGCGCAGATTGTTGGTTTGCGCGATGAAAAGGCTAAGTTATTAGGCTTCGAAAGCTATGCGGATTTGTCGTTGGCAACGAAAATGGCTGAAAAACCCTCTGATGTATTGGCATTTTTAAATCAGTTAGCAGAGCGTTCTTTGCCCATGGCAAAGCAAGACTTCGAAGAATTAACCGAATTTGCCAATAAACAGGGTCATGTCGGCGATGTAGAGTCATGGGATGTGGCTTACTTTTCAGAAAAGTTGCGCGAAGCGCGCTATCAAATTTCCCAAGAAGAAGTGAAGCCCTATTTTCCCGCTAACCGTGTTTTGTCCGGCATGTTCGCCGTGGTGGAAAAGCTTTACGGCATCGATATTACTGAAATTGATGGCGTTGAAATCTGGCATAAAGACGTTCAGTTTTTTGCAATTACAGACGAGGAAGGTGTCCAGCGAGGACGCTTTTATATTGACCTATATGCGCGCCCGCACAAACGCGGTGGCGCGTGGATGGATGAATGCGTCACGCGATTTAAAAAAGCCGCTGGCGTGCAGTCACCAGTTGCGTATTTAACCTGTAATTTCACGCCGCCGATTGGTGATGATCCATCGTTATTAACGCATGG
>DUCA01000008.1 GCA_012960055.1 Cycloclasticus sp. | reverse complement strand
TTCTGCAAACGCTCGAAGACGTTGAAAGCCACTTAATCCTTTCCAGCGCGGGCGCATTAACCGCGCAATACGAACTGGGTATGGACAAGCAATCCATCACCTCACTGGCCGATGTTGTTCATAGCCCGAAAGACATTGGGGCAACACTGTCCAGCGGTTCTTTTATTACCCACGGCATGGTGATTGCGCCTTGTTCAATGAAAACACTGGGCTGTATCGCCAACGGTATTGCTGATAATTTAGTCTCACGAGCTGCTGATGTGATTCTAAAAGAGCGCCGCAAACTTATTTTAATGGTACGAGAAACGCCGTTGAATTTGGTCCATTTACGAAACATGACGACCCTGTCTGAAATGGGCGCGATTATTGCCCCACCGGTGCCGGCGTTTTATACACAGCCACAATCTATTGACGACCTTGTTAACCATACCGTTGGGCGCGTGTTAGACACCTTGGATATTAGCGACATCGATTGCGTTAAACGCTGGCAAGGAATTAAACAATAAAAAGGGCGGCTTGCCCTACAGTAAAAACACATTTTTATCAGGAGACGCTGTGCTTACCAGACGAACTTTTCTAAAAACCTCTATCGCTGCGAACGCGGCGTTATGGGCACCTGCATCACTCGCATTTTCAGTTGCACACGTCATCCAAGGCGAACAACCCTTACTGATTTTTGCTGATGAGAAATCACCTAACTCTGCTTTGTTTGCTGAACAGTTCAGCGAACAGACTTCAACCGTTGGTCTTGATATTGGTTTGCACTTTGATACCTTCAATGCATTTTGCAGCGACCATGCGAATGGCTGGGTTAGCGGCATCACGCGTGATTCAGACTTTTTCGTTTTGCAACAACTGGCGGCTCAACACCGTTATATCACCGCCTATTCTGCCATGCATACGAGTTCGTCAACGCAGTTAACGCATCAAGTCACTAGTAGTGCAGACAAAGCGCCTTTATTGGCAGAAGCCCTCGCCACCTCCAAGGAAAAATGGCCCGTTTGGTTAGCCGATAATTTGGCGGTATTGAACAGCCAACAACTTGCAAGCCATACGGCCTTGAGCGAAACAAGCACATCACAATCAGCAACAGACAATCACGTACTCGTCTCTTGGCTTTTTGTTCCATCTAACCCCGCTACTCGTTAAAACAGATGAATAAACCACTTCCACAGGGCATCAGCCTTGAACAATTTAATGGCGCTATCGCAGACATCATAAGAATTATAGGCGATGAGTATGTTTTTACCGATGACATTAAAGAACTACGCAGTTACCGCGACCCCTACAACACAACCCGAGATGAAGACTTTGCACCTTCGGCTGCGGTAGCACCAAAAACGCTTGAAGAGATTCAAAAAATTCTTGCCGTTGCAAACCAATACAAAATCCCTGTGTGGACGATTTCTACTGGCAAAAACTTTGCTTACGGTGGCGCCGCGCCGCGCAAACCCGGCTACGTCGTGCTGGATTTAAAGCGCATGAACCGCATTATTGAGGTGAATGAAAAACACGGCTACGCGATAGTCGAACCTGGCGTTAGCTACTACGACCTTTACAATTATATCCAAGAGAAAGGCTACAAACTATGGATTGATTGCGCCGCACCGGCTTGGGGCGGCATTGTTGGCAATACCTCAGATCACGGCGCTGGCTACACGCCATATGGCGATCACCTGCTCATGCAATGTGGCATGCAAGTGGTGTTAGCCGACGGCACGGTAGTTGAAACCGGCATGGTGGGCAGCACCAACAGCAAAACGGGCTCGCTGTACAAATACGGTCAAGGCCCTTGGGTTGATGGCCTATTCACCCAGTCCAACTTTGGCGTTATTACCCGCATGGGCATTTGGTTAATGCCAGAACCACCGGGCTACACACCGTTTATGGTCACCTTGCCTCATGAGCAAGACCTTGAACTTGTTACTGATTTAGCACAACCGTTAAAACTCAACATGGTTATCCCCAATGCTGCCACCACGGTTGATTTGTTGTGGGAAGCCTCCATGTCGCACACCAAAGCACAGTACTACACCGGTAAAGGGCCGATGCCAGACAGCGCACGTAAAAAACTCGGCGCAGATTTGGGCCTAGGCGTTTGGAATTTTTACGCGGCGGTGTACGGTCCACCACCGATTATGAAAAATAATTTGGATTTGATTCGCGACACCTTTAGTAAAATTCCCGGCGCAGAATTTCATTACGATGACACACGTAAAGGCAGCCCCGGCTGGGACTACCGCGTGGAACTCATGCGCGGCAAACCAAACATGACCGAGTTCAGCTTACTCAATTGGGTAGGCGGCGGTGGCCACATCAACTTCTCGCCCATTTCAGCGGTAGACGGCAAAGACTCTTATCGCCAATTTGACATGATTCGCAAACGCGCCCATGAATTCGACTTTGATTACATCGGCGAATTTCTTGTCGGTTGGCGCGATCAGCACCATATCTTTATGTTGATGTTTGACCGCATGAATGCGGAGGAGAAAAAACGTGCTCACGATCTATTTGACGTACTCATTGATGATGCTGCTAACCATGGTTACGGCGAATACCGTACCCACTTATCCTTCATGGACAAAATCGCCGACAGCTATTCCTGGAATGACGGCGCCCTACTTAGCATGCAGCAAAAGATTAAAGACGAACTTGATCCAAACGGCATTTTATCCCCCGGCAAAATGGGTATTTGGCCAAAACGCATGAGGGACGACACATGAACAAGCACCTTATGATCGCATGGCTATTGGTTAGCACAATGGGCTTGTTGGGCTGCGAACAAAGTGAACCTAACAAGCCAGCAAATATTGAAAAACCTGTTGCAGCCCCTGTAACTAAAGCGCCCGTTAAAAAGGTAAGCACCAGTACCGTACGTTCAGGCAAGGTTATATATGAACTACATTGCGCGGGTTGCCACGCAGCTGGGCTTGGCCATGCGGCCACCATGAAACTTGAACTCGCAAGACCCGAAGGAATGTCTGTGCTTGTTCAACGTACAGATTTAACCAGCGCTTATATCCACCATATTGTGCGTGATGGCTTACTTGAAATGCCTCCATTTCGTCCAACGGATATTAGTGACGAAGAATTAGAAAACCTTGCTCAGTACATGATTAAACAAGGCAAAGCATACAACCAACAGGAAACGAGCCATGAGTAATAAGAACCCTCCTTTGTCTGACAAAGCACTAGAAGTAGCTCGACGCATTGGTAGTCTGCGTGACTTCCTTGAATTTCTAAAAGAAAATGGCCAGTGCATTAACTGGTCCGAAGAAGTGTATCCTGAACCTGATATTCGCAATGTTGCTGTCGCTGCAGGCAGAGATTCGATGAATGGCCCCGCCGTTATTTTTGATAATATCGCCGGTTACCCCGGTAAAAAAATGGTTTTGGGCGTACATGGTAGCTTTACCAATATTGCCTTGTTATTAGGCCACCCAAAAGGCACCACCATCAAAGAGTTGTTCTACGATATTATTTCTCGTTGGGGTGCAGATGAGCCTTTGCTTGATTTTATAGAGCCCGATAAAGCACCCGTTAATGAGAACAGGCTAACCAGTAACTTTAATTTATACGACTTGCTACCGCTTTATCGCATCAATGAATACGACGGCGGTTTTTATATCGGCAAAGCCAATGTCGTTAGCCGCGACCCGCGTGACCCCGATAACTTTGGCAAACAAAATGTTGGTATCTACCGCATCCAAGTACAAGCACCCGGTGAATTTACATTATTGAGCGTTCCTGCCCACGATATGGGCCGGCACATTATGGCCGCTGAACAAGAAGGCGTGCCGTTAAAAATTTCAGTCATGTTGGGCAACCACCCGGCGATGTGTATGTTTGCTGCCACGCCTATTGGCTATGACGAATCTGAGTTTGCTTACGCATCACAAATGATGGGCAGCCCGATGCGCTTAACCAAATCAGGTAACGGTATGGACATTCTTGCCGATTCTGAAATGGTGATTGAAGCTGAACTGATGAATGGTGTACGCAGTTTTGAAGGCCCATTTGGTGAGTTTCCAGGCAGTTACAGCGGCGTAAGGAAAATACCCCGTTTCAAAGTAACCGCCATTTCACACCGTAACGACCCTATCTTCGAAAATATTTATATTGGTAGAGGCTGGACCGAACACGACACCTTGATTGGTCTGAATACATCCGCACCTATTTATGCCGCGCTAATAAAAGACTTTCCTGAAGTCGTTGCCGTGAATGCACTTTACCAACACGGTCTTACCGGTATTATTTCTGTTAAAAATCGCTTTGCCGGTTTTGCAAAATCAGTCGCCATGCGAGCCTTGGGCACACCACACGGCACCATGTACCTGAAAAATCTGATTATGGTTGACGATGACGTAGATCCATTTGATCTCAATGAAGTGATGTGGGCGCTATCAACACGCACACGCGCAGAGGATACGATTGTCATCCCCAACATGCCGATGATTCCTATTGACCCTGCAGCTGAAGTGGCTGGCAAAGGCCACCGCTTAATCATTGATGCTACCAGCTTTATGCCACCCGATAAATTAGGTAGCGATTCAAAAATTGTTACCCCGCCTGCTGGGCCAGAAATTGATGCTATAGCCAAGGTTATTCAAATGCTACAAAATGGAGGCCAATCATGAGCACCTGCCCACGCTGCCAAGCCGAAGAAAACAAAATACGCGTAGAACACAAAGGACTTAACGCCCAAGGTGAACTCGTCTGGACCATTTTTAATTGTGAAAGCTGCGCCTTCACATGGCGCGACAGCGAACCTGCCACCACCATCGATTACGATAAACGCGAAGAATTTTTTAGGGTTGACCCTGAAAAGCCTTACCCCGTCATCATGCCACCGGCTCAATACAAGTAGATCTATATTGTGGAAAACATCATACAAAACTTAACAAACCTTTTAACCCCAGCCAGCATTGTGCCGGTTAAAGGCAGCAATAACCCTGATTACCAATTTCTAGCCAGCCGGATTAATAACGCCGAGCGTGACGTTGTTGCCGTTGCTAGCCCAGCGAACCTTGATGAGTTAAAAGCGTTGTTGGTTTTTTCAGCAGAACAAGCGTTTTCACTGTTTAATTTGTTAAGCCCAGGCGAAATTGGTACGGCTGCAATCCCAAGCAAAGGCGACATTGTTGTTATCGACCTGCAAAAGATGAACAGCATTCTTGATATTAATCAAAAAGATGCCTACGCCTTGATCGAACCCGGCGTTAGCTACGGCCAACTCAATAAACACCTGGAAGACAACAACATTCCTTTTGTCGTCGATTACGAAAAAAATGCGCAACAGTCTGTCTTAGGCAGCATTTGTAACCGCAATTTTGGCTACACGCCCTACGGCGACCAGTTGATGATGCAATGTGGCATGGAAGTCATGTTGGCTGATGGCAGTTTGGTGCGAACGGGCATGGGCGCGATGCCAAAAAGTAACACGTGGCAGCTGTTCAAATATGGCTACGGCCCGTATATGGACGGCTTATTCACCCAGTCAAATATGGGCATTGTGACTAAAATTGGCCTTTGGCTGATGCCCAAACCACCCGCATACAAACCCTTTATGTTGCAGCTACCGAACGATTCAGCACTGGAACAAGCGGTGGAAATTTTGCGTTCGCTTAAAATAAACATGCTGGTACCGAATACCGTTGTTATTGCCTCTGCAGAATCCGAAGTGATGCAATTTATTGACGGTGGACTTAGCTCAACATTCGATAACAACACAGCAGAAAAGCACCAACTTGGCACATGGAATATCTATGGCGCACTGTATGGCATTGCCGGTAATGTTGATGTCGTTTGGGGAGCTGTTGAAGGCTCACTGGGGCAAATTGCCGGTGCTAAATTCTTACTCATTGACGACACTGCAAACCACCCTATCTGGGCACAACGCGAAAAAGCGATGCTGGGGCAATTCAATAAACGCAGTGCCGATTTAGACAGCCACGCATCCATTAATTTACATTTCGCCAGCCCAATAGAAGGTAAAGATGCGTTAGCCATGCAATCGATTATCAGCGAAAGCAACGCGGGCGACCTTAAACTAATTAATCAACTTGCGTTAACCTGGCGAACCCTGTTTTCACAAATCAACATCAGCTACCCCAAGCAAAGCGCCGATAAATTCGCCAGCGCCAAACAACTTGCCAACGAACTTATTCAACAGTTCACTGTGCAAGGTTATGCGGTTAGTTTTGCCGATGCGGATATTCAAGATAGCGTTGATGGAACCCGCCACACAGGGCTAAAAACACTGAACCAACGTGTCAAAAAAGCCTTGGACCCGCTGCAGAATTTTGGTTAGTTTATTGCTCCACGCTCACGCTATCTAAACGAGCGGAGCGTGTATCAGGTATCGGCAAATTATCTGCCGCGTGATAGCTAAACACGAGCGAATATTTAGCTCTATCTGTTTTATTTGCTCCCGCTGCGTGGAATGTTCGACAGTGGAAAAACAACACATCACCCGCCTCTAACTCCACATCAACTGCCGTTTGTAACAAGGCCTTATTTTCTGGCAAGTCTTGTCGCAGGAATAAATTAGCGTCTAAGCGTCCACGCTCAAACTCCATTGTGTGCGAACCGGGAATCAATTTCATGCCGCCGTTTTCTACGTTCTCATTGCCTAGGGCCAACCAAACATTCACCAATTCTGGGCTATCGAAACTCCAATAACGAATATCCTGGTGCCAATCAGTTTGGCTGCTGAACACGGGCAACTTGGTCATAATACAATTATGGTGGTTTTGCGTTAACAGCACATCACTCACGCCGATTAACTGCTTTACCCTTTTCACCACCGTAGGCGTACAGGCCCAATCACGAAACACGTCATCGCGCGCGTACGCGTGCAACAATCGCCGAGGTGTATCACCACCGTCACAGCGTCTATTGCTTGGCGCGCCAGGGTAATGCACTTCGGCCTCATATTCCAACGGGCCGAGCGCCGGTTCAATGGACGCTTCAACAACATCCACCATGCGCTTACACAGCTCGCGCGATACAAGACCGGATACCTTCACAAAGCCATCACGCATAAATTGCTGATACTGAATGTCGTTGAGCGTGTTTTCTGCGGTGATTGATTTAGCCTTCATAATGGGATTATTATAAGCGTTATGCCGCTGACATAGCGGATATGCTTTTTAATCCGCTTCAGGAAACTAATGCCCTTGGGTATAAAGCGAAGCAAACAGGAAACCGACATGATAAAACCCGCCAGTGAATTTATAGCCGAGGCGCAAAAGCACATTAATTGCATTGATCCTCAGCAAGCCAAAAACCTATTAGAAAACAATGACAACATTATCGTTATTGACGTACGCGAGCCGGCTGAAGCGCATGAATCAAAATTGACTTGTTCAGTCAATATTCCACGCGGTTTATTAGAAATGAAAATACAAGGGCATTGCCCTAATGAAGACATTATTATCCTCACTCACTGCGGTGGCGGAGGTCGTGCATCCTTAGCCGCCGGTAGACTATTAGAAATGGGGTACAACAACGTATATGCCATCACGGCTAAATACGATGAGGTAAGAAAGGTTCTTAAGTAAAATCTTTAAAGATGCCGCTCTCACACCGTACCGATTATGGCTTGCCCAAGTTGAACTTGAACTGTCTTTTCTGCCAACAATATCAATCTTTCTGCTGGCATTAGCGTTAGTGTAACCAGTCAGATACACGGGGGTTGCAGATCAACACGTAAAGCACCGTAACGTGACTACTTATACACGTCACCACAGCGGTGATATAGGACAAGATTAATGTGCATCTGCCCTATAAGTTAACAACATTTATATATAGAATATAACCACTGAAAATTTCACAACTTAAAAGGCACGTATATGGCTGGCATTGGTATTTGGCAACTCGTTATTATTTTGGTCATCGTTTTGTTACTCTTCGGTACTAAGCGACTAAAAAACTTAGGCGGCGATCTGGGTGGCGCAATTAAAGGTTTTAAAGGCGCGATGAAAGATGGCGAAAAAAACACAGAAAAAGAATCGGACGATCAAAAATCGGTACAAGATGATTCTGATAGCTCTGATAAAAAAGACTAGCTCTGGCCTTTACCCTGCTTATAACTTGCTGAGATATTATGCCCGCTGAACCGACTGATGACGCAGACGTCATTCAAACTGAACATCTGGAAGGTGCGACATTTGTTACGCACCTTGTTGAATTACGCACCCGTTTAATTCACGCCTTACTCGGCATAGTTGTTGTTCTGCTTCCGTTATTGCCTTTTGCTAATGATATTTATGCTTTCTTCGCGCAACCACTGTTAATACACATGCCAGAAGGCACCAGTATGGTGGCCATTGAAGTTATTTCGCCTTTTTTAACGCCCTTCAAGTTAACCTTGATGCTATCGCTGTTTATTACCATTCCTTGGATCTTTTATCAGGTTTGGTTATTTGTTTCCCCGGGCTTATACGACCGTGAACAACAAATTACCGTTCCACTGGTCAGCATTGGTACTTTGTTGTTTTATCTTGGTGTTACATTTGCGTATTACGTCGTTTTGCCGCTTATTTTTCAATTTATTACCGCGACTGCACCTGAAGGCGTAGCGGTCATGACCGATATCACCAAATATTTAGATTTCGTCCTCACGCTATTTTTTGCTTTTGGTCTAGCTTTCCAAATACCGATTGCTACCTTTTTAATGGTTAAAACAGGCGTGACAACACCGGATAAATTATCTGAAAAACGGCCGTATGTGGTGGTAGGCACCTTCATTATTGGTATGTTC
>DUCA01000007.1 GCA_012960055.1 Cycloclasticus sp. | reverse complement strand
TCTTAACTTGTCGATGTTTTTTGATTGCTCAACAGCATATTCCAGCAAGCTGTTTTCATGTGCCGCAATCGCATCAAGACCCACGGTATTTATATAATCAATCGCCGCACCCAAGCCAATTGTTCCAACAATGTTCGGCGTTCCAGCTTCAAATTTATACGGCACTTTGTTATACACCGTTTTGTCGAATGTCACGATGCTGATCATGTCGCCACCACCTTGGTACGGCGACAGTTGTTCTAATTGCTCCATCTTGCCATACAATGCGCCAATACCCGTTGGTGCGTAGAGTTTATGGCCAGAGAACACATAAAATTCACAATCCAGTGCTTGCACATCAACCGAAATATGTGGAATCGCCTGCGCACCATCGATTAGTACAGGGACATCGTGTTGATGCAGCAAATCAATCAATTGCTTAATCGGGTTAATGGTTCCCAGTGCGTTTGACATATGCGAAATAGCAGCAAACTTTGTCTTCTTACTGATAAGCGCTTCAAACTTCTCTAAAATCAACTCGCCTTTGTCGTTAATCGGTGCCACTTTAAGTTCAGCGCCGGTTTTTTCGCACAGCATTTGCCACGGTACAATATTGGAATGATGCTCCATGGCGGTAATGATGATTTCATCGCCCACAGATAAACGCTCAGCAAAACCGTTTGCAACCAGGTTTATTGCTTCGGTTGCGCCCCGTGTAAAGACGATTTCTTTTTCAGTGCTGGCATTTAAAAAATCACGAACCGTTTTGCGCGCGTTTTCATATGATAAAGTCGCACGTTCGCTTAACGTGTGTACGCCACGGTGGATATTGGCGTTATCATTTTCATAATAATGCACAATGCTATCGATAACCGCTTTGGGTTTTTGACTGGTCGCGGCGTTATCAAGGTACACCAATTGTTTACCGCGTATTTCTTGATGTAACACGGGGAAGTCTTGGCGAATTCGCTCTACATCGTAAGTCACTGCTTTTTCAACTAATGGGTTCATAGCCACTCTATCTTCATTCCTTGCTGAGGAAAACGTTTAAGAAGCTGCTCCAACACTTTGATACGCAACGGTTGAAGTTCAATTCGCTCAACCATTTCGTTAGCAAATGCAAACGTCAGCATGTTTTTCGCCATTTCTTCATCTGCACCACGAGAGCGTAAGTAGAAGATAGCCGTGTCATCTAATTGGCCAACGGTTACACCGTGAGCACACTTAACATCATCTGCGTAAATTTCTAATTGCGGCTTTGTATCCGCTTCGGCATGGTCAGATAACAGTAAATTACGGTTATTCATTTTCGCGTCAGTTTTTTGCGCGTCTTCCGCTACGATAATCCGGCCTTGAAACACACCGCGAGATCTATCACCCATGATGCCTTTATAGAATTCATTACTGATTGCATGAGGTTGTTCGTGGTTTAAACGCGTGTGGCTGTCTATGTGCTGATGATCCATGCCGATGTATAAACCATCCATCGTGCAATCAGATGCTTCGCCCAAATCAGCATGCACTTCTGCACGTGATAACACGGCACCAAACGTATAGTTATATTGGCTGAAAATAGCATTTTTATCCAAGCGCGAATAAACACCACCCATGTGATATGCCTTTAATGATTCGGCCTGTAAACGGTTGTGGGACAGATTAGCATTCGGTTCTACTACTATTTCTGTTACAACATTCGTTAGATAACAACTACCCTCTACACCGTTATACGTTTCAATAACCGTGGCCTTAGAGGATGCTTTAGCCATGATGACATTACGGCAGTTAGATAAACTTAAATCAGCGCCTTCAGATGAAATAAACGCCAATTGAATCGGCTTATCAACTTTCGTATTTTCTTCAATCGAAATAACCGCACCATCCGTAAATAACGCAGTATTAAAATTGATAAATCCCAATACCTCTGTAGCGACAACGGAGTCTAATAATGATTTCAGCAAGCCTTCGTGTTCAGCTAAACCGCTGCTGATGGCTGAAACAACTACGCCTTCAGGTAATTCACCAACCGAAGATAAATCCGCTTGATAAAAACCATCAACAAACACCAAATGGTGGCAGTCGTCTAATAAAACACCTTGAAGAAAGTCAGCATCAACCGCGCCCGCTTTTGTAGCTAGGCTAAATTGGCTTTTTTCAATGGGTGAAATATTCGTATAACGCCACTCTTCTTCACGTGGTGAAGGGAAGCCCCCATCAGAAAACTCGTTAGATGCTTTTTCGCGCAAGCTGTTTAACCAAGCCAAACCATGACCCGGCAACTCGCTTTTATCCGCGGATATGAGAGCCGCGTAGTGTTCATTCGGTAATTGTGTAACTGACATAAATCAACTCGCTACTTTTTGATCAACCCAAGCGTAGCCTTGCTCTTCAAGTTCAAGTGCTAGCTCAGGGCCGCCAGATTTAACCACTCGTCCGTGTGCTAATACGTGGACAAAGTCTGGCTTAATGTAATCCAACAAACGTTGGTAATGCGTGATTAAAACGAATGAACGCTCAGGGTCACGCAGGCGATTAATGCCTTCTGCAACAATTTGCAAAGCGTCAATATCAAGGCCTGAATCGGTTTCATCCAACACGCATAAGGTCGGTTCTAATACAGACATTTGCAACACTTCGTTACGTTTTTTCTCCCCACCGGAGAACCCTTCATTCACCGCGCGATAGAGAAATTTTTCATCCATATCAAGGTCCTTCATTTTACCTTTCACCATGCCAATAAAATCCATCGCATCCAGTTCAGATAGGCCGTTAAATTTACGAATGCCGTTAAGCGCCGCTTTCAAGAAGTAAATATTGCTTACGCCAGGCACTTCAACCGGGTATTGAAACGCTAGGAAAACGCCTGCCCATGCACGCTCTTCAACGCTCATTTCGAGTAAGTCTTTGCCGTTAAACAGCACGCGACCTTGAGTAATATTGTAGCCATCACGTCCGGCAAGAATATACGACAAGGTGCTTTTGCCTGAACCATTTGGCCCCATGATTGCGTGAACTTCGCCTTTGCCAATTTCAAGGTTAATACCTTTAAGAATTTCTTTACCTTCAACGCTTACGTGTAAATCTTCAATCTTTAACATGTTGCTGTTCCTGATTTCTTATTGATTAGATGTCTAAAAAGCCGAGGTGTACGGTGACTAACCCACGCTACCTTCTAAACTAATGCCAAGTAACGCTTGCGCTTCAACCGCAAACTCCATGGGTAATTCTTTAAACACTTCCTTACAGAAGCCGTTCACAATCATCGACACCGCATCTTCTGCAGAAATGCCACGCTGCATACAATAGAACAACTGGTCTTCACTGATTTTAGAAGTGGACGCTTCATGCTCAATCGTCGCACTTGGGTTTTTCGTTTCAATGTACGGGAAGGTATGAGCGCCGCATTGATCACCCATTAGCAAGGAATCACACTGCGTGTAGTTACGCGCGTTTTCAGCTTTACGGCCAATTTTAACGAGCCCACGGTAGGTGTTTTGCCCATGCCCAGCTGAAATACCTTTAGAGATAATCGTACTACTGGTGTTTTTACCGTAGTGAATCATCTTGGTGCCGGTATCAGCTTGTTGATAATTATTGGTCAACGCAACGGAATAAAATTCGCCGATTGAATTATCACCTTTTAATACCACACTGGGGTATTTCCAGGTAATTGCCGAACCTGTTTCAACTTGCGTCCAAGACACTTTTGCATTTTCTTCACGGCATTCCGCACGTTTGGTTACGAAGTTATAAATACCGCCTACGCCGTTTTCATCGCCTGGGTACCAATTTTGAACAGTTGAGTACTTAATCTCAGCATCTTTCAAAATAACCAACTCAACAACCGCTGCATGGAGTTGATTCTCATCACGCATTGGTGCAGTACAGCCTTCTAAATAACTCACGTGACTGCCTTCATCGGCAATAATCAAGGTACGCTCAAACTGGCCGGTATTGGCCGCGTTAATTCTAAAGTAAGTTGATAACTCCATTGGGCAACGTACGCCTTTAGGAATGTACACAAACGAGCCATCACTGAACACAGCTGCATTTAACGCCGCGTAAAAATTATCGTATTGTGAAACCACCGTACCTAAGTACTGTTTAATCAGCTCAGGGTGTTCTTTAACCGCTTCCGAGAACGAACAGAATATAACGCCCGCTTCATACAGCTTGTCTTTAAACGTTGTGGCAACAGACACACTATCAAACACCGCATCAACCGCAACACCTGCTAAACGCATTTGCTCTTCAAGCGGAATACCTAATTTGTTGTAAGTGCTGATCAATTCAGGATCAACCTCATCCAAACTTTTCGGGCCATCAGCCATGCTTTTTGGCGCTGAATAATAACTGATCTCTTGGAAATCAATCTTAGGGAATTCAACAAACGCCCATTCAGGGTGTTCCATTGTCAACCAATGGCGGTACGCTTCTAAACGCCATTCAAGTAAAAACTCAGGCTCATCTTTTTTTGCCGATATAGCGCGAATTACATCTTCATTCAATCCCGGGGGGAATGATTCAGATTCAATATCGGTCACAAAGCCATCTTTGTATTCCTGACCAATCAGGTCTTTTAAATTTTCATTAGATGCCGCCATCTAGTTCTCCACTTTTAACTCGTTCATTTCTTTATTCATCGGCATAACAACATTAACTTCCTGCTGCCGCACAGGTACAACCATATCGGCTAACGTCACGGCCTCAAGCGCGGTATACACCGCCCTGTTAATTAAATTCCAATTGCCTTTAATTTCACACGATGACTCCTGCTCGCATGTACTTTCGCTGGTGGTGCATTCAGTCATACCAATAGGCCCCTCAATCGCTGCAATCACCTCAGCAACATTCGTTTCATTGGGTTTTTTAGCTAATTCATAACCACCTTTAGCACCGCGGTGGGAAATAAGAAGATTGGCTTTGGAAAGCAACTTAAGGACTTTACTGACAGTCGGCAAAGCAACGCCAGTGGACTGCGTAATATCAGACGCAGCGTACAACTCATCAGGCTGATGAGCAATGTGCGTTAATATCACCGTCGCATAATCTGTTAATTTACTGACTCTAAGCATACAATCCTCTCATATAGGACTATTTTAGTACTATATGAACTCGCTGTAAATGGAGGATTAGTCAATAACGGTGATGAGGGATATATATATGTGCTTTTAAAGCACAGAAACCATCGATTTATTCGGCTTTTATAATCAATGTTTCGCCAGCAAATTCAACCGTATCACCGGCGATAATCTTTTTACGCTTTCTTGTTTCAACCACACCATTAACGCGGACATTGCCTTCCGCAATAAAAAACTTGGCCTCGCCACCACTGGCAGCCAAGCTCTCAAGCTTCAGCAAGGCATACAACTCAATAAACTCTTTGGTTAATGTCACTTCAATCATAAGTCGTCTTATTTTAGTAGGTTCTCTATCGTTAATGCCAATTCAAAATCTCTGGATGAAATCCCGCCGGCTTCGTGCGTCGTCAAATCAATTCTTACTGTTTTATAGACATTAAACCATTCAGGGTGATGATTTTGCTTTTCAGCATAAATAGCAACTTTGGACATAAAACCGAATGCCTCAACAAAATTTTTGAATACAAAAGTTTTATGTAATTTATGATCGTTAATACACCACTTCTCTGCGACTTTCTGATTCAGTTCATTTAACTCACGGTTAATTTGGTCGTCCGAGTATTTTTCTATCATCGTCTTTAGCTCTTTTGCTTAGGCACCAATTTCTAGAATAACATGCAGTATTAATTGGAAGTCATCCGCATCATTGTTTATTCCCATGGGCACACCAACTCCTAACTCCCAATCTTCAATTGGCGACCATGCCAAGCCAGGGGTAAGGTATTCAGCTTCTTCGTCCCAATTATATTCAAGCGTGAAGGCTGTGTTTTCACCAATGGACGCAACCACGCCGAGATTAAGGAAACGCTCTCTGGCCTCATGCTCTGGAAATTCAGCGCCCAACTGCATGTACGTGTGTAAACCTTCTGATACGTCTGCAGCTAATATCAAATACGTTGCAAGGGATTTTTCACCCTCACCTAGTTCTTTTTTATCATCACCAAATGGAATGCTGATTTCAACACCCAAAGCAGTATGAAATGAACTATCCGCTATATTCATCCAACTATATTGCAGCCCAATTTCAACATCACCTATTCCACTATTCGCACTTTCATCGTCAGGGTTGTTTTGTGTGTGACTAACCCACTCCAACTCGACCTGTAAGTTATCCGTAATGCCGTATTCAATAGCTATTGGTAGCGCCCAAGTTGCTCCCTCACTTGACTCGGTGTACTGCGGCGCAAATGTAAATTGAATCTCATCGGCTTCTTGCGCGTACACAAGATCAGATTTAAACACTTCTTGCACAAGTTCTTCAACGTCATCCGCAACAACGGGTCCGGTAAAAAACAACGCTGGTAAAATAACTGAGCAAGTAAGCCGAAACAATTTTTCACGTTTCATCATAGGTAACATTTGTCTTTTCATTTCCATTATTTTGTAAAATTTTGATAACTATTGTGATGTGCAAAATGTTTTTGCTCGATCATCGGGTAAATCATAATATTGATACAGGCAAATCATGGCTTTTTCATTAGCCGCCTCAACGTTCATATGATTCAAGAAACCTTGCCTTAGGCTAAAGCGCTTAGCACTGCCCGCGTATTGACCGCCACGGTCTCGCTAAGCTAACCAGAGCCCTGAGGCGTTAGAACTGTATACAGGTAATAAATCTTGTCATTGTGACGCCGGAAGAATTTGCGCATTTAAATTATCCAGCACCAGCGGTTCGACATTCGGTTGTGCGAAATAGCTCAGTACCATATGTGGCTTGTTAATTTCTAACGCTTTAACGTAGGTACGTCGTAATTTTTCTTTATTTGAGCCCATCGAGGTTAACGTAAAAATTTAGCTACCGATAAGTCTTCACAATCACCGCCTTTAGTGACGAGTGCCTGAAGAGGCGCAGCCCAATAGTCTTCTTTACGCCAGTGAATGATGTCATCAATAAATTCAAGCCGATTAACGAAATCATTTACCTTGTTTAATTTTTGAATATCAGACCAATTCGAGCTTTTTTTCAATCAGAACTTTCCATTCTTCGACACGCAATCGTATTTCATCGCTGATGCCATCAGAAATGGGTTCAATAATACCTTGATAACTCGCGAAGATAAATAGCCATAAAGCGCTAGTTACTATTAATGCTTTGCGCAGAGCTCTAATATTATTCAATGTGTTTCACTATCAGTTGAACTCTAGAGCGCCCCATATACGTATTAACATCTAACGTATAAACCAGCCTTACATTGGCCAACCCTATAATGCTATCTGGCTTATCTACGTTGAAATAAATAGCATCTATTTTTCTACACTTCTGTTGAGTTTCCAGTTCTAATTTAATGTGCTTTTGAGCGAGTATTCGTGCGTTTTTCACCCTGAATGTACCGACAAAAACCGGCTCTGGGAAACTTTGCCCCCAAGGCCCTCCGTTACGCAGTGTTTCGGCCAAAGCTAAATTTATATCTTCATCCGGTATTTCACCATCGACAAGAAATACGTTTTCAGGTTTCTCAGCGTTCAGTCGTTGCTTTACCGCCTCATTAAACAGTGCCGTAAATAACGCGAGGTCTTTAGCTGCTAGGCTCATTCCTGCAGCCATTGCATGCCCACCGAATTTTTTTAATAATTGAGGGTGTTGACTGGCAATATCGTCCAATGTGTCACGGATATGTAAACCTGGAATTGAGCGTGCAGAACCTTTGACTTCGTCTTCACTGGACTTTGCAAAAGCGATGACGGGGCGGTTCAATTTTTCTTTAATTCGTGAGGCAAGGATGCCGATGACACCTTGATGCCAATGCTCATCAAACAAACAAACTCCCCATTGTTCAGCTTGTTGATCTTTTACGGCTAACGAAGCAAGAATCTTATACGCATCTTGCTTCATATCATCCTCAATTGAACGACGCTCATGATTAAGCATATCCAACTGTTCTGCAATGTCTTGCGCTTCTTGCTTATCGTCTGTTAACAAGCAACGGATGCCAAGCGACATATCATCTAAACGCCCCGCAGCATTTAAACGCGGACCGATGCCAAAACCCAAATCACTGGCAACCACCCGCGCCGGTTCGCGCTTTGCAATACGTAACAAGGCTTTTATGCCCGGCACACACCTCTCTGCTTGTATCCTTAATAAACCTTGCTGCACTAGCTTACGATTCGTTTCATCCATCGGCACCACGTCAGCCACTGTGCCCAAGGCAACAATATCCAATAGCGTTGCCAGATTGGGTGGCTTGACGGAATCAAATGCACCGTCACGGCTGAGTTTCGCACGTAAAGCAAGAAGCACATAAAACATCACTCCAACACCCGCAATGGCTTTGCTTGGAAACTCATCGCCCAATAACTGCGGATTAACGATGGCATCTGCCTTTGGTAATTCTTTAGGGGGCAAATGATGATCAGTTACAACCACTTGGCAACCCTGCTCTATCGCATGAGCGACGCCATCAATGCTGGATATGCCGTTATCAACGGTGATAATCAAATCGGGCTTTGATCGAAGCGCCACATCAACAATTTCAGGTGTTAACCCGTAACCAAATTTAAATCTATCTGGCACAACAAACTCGACAGATTTCGCACCTAACATGTGTAAGCCGCGAACAGCCAAGGCGCATGACGTCGCGCCATCTGCATCAAAGTCCGCGACAATTAATATCTTCTTATTTTGCTGAATGGCCTCTTTGATAATAGAGAC
>DUCA01000006.1 GCA_012960055.1 Cycloclasticus sp. | reverse complement strand
ACAATCATTTAATCCAGAATTAACGTCATCCGACATTAATATCAGCGAAGCAGCAGCAGAAAAGTTAAAAGAACTGTTTGTAGACGTGGGTGATGAAATGGATGCCATCCGTATTTTTGTATCTGGCGGTGGTTGTGGTGGTATGACATACGGTATGACATTTTCGGATGAAAAAACACTCTTTGATACGGTATTAGATGCCGGTGATTACAAGGTGTACGTTGATACCATTGCGTTAAATTATATGCGTGGTGTAGAAATTGATTTTGCTGATAAAGGCATGGGTGAAGCGAGCTTTGTTTTCAATAATGTCTTTTCTGCAACCGGTGGCGCAGGCACGTGCGGTGCTTGCGGCGCGTCAGGTGGTTGCGGTAGTTAATGCCAAACTGTAAAACGGGTTTGATTTAATTCGCCCAACCATTGCCTAGTTGTACGAGAGTGCTAGCGACACTCGCTTGGCGTTAATATGCATTCTGTTCTTTTAGTTGCCCCGCATAACAGTTATCGGATTCACGCCTATATCGAGGCATCGAAGCATCTTGATGTTGAATTAGTCATCGCTTCACAAAGTGAATATTCGTTAGTTAGCGCGGTAGCAGACGGTATACAAATTGATTTTGCTGACGATGATATCAGCCTGCAACGTATTCTAGAAGCCAACCAGCGCCATCACTTTCAAGCGGTTATCACCAGTGATGATGGGGGTGTTAGATTGGCTGCAAAAGTCGGGCAAGCGTTGGGCTTATCGGCCAATCACCCAGATTCTGCTGAATTAACTCGCCGAAAGGATTTGGCGCGAAGTCGCTTACAAGCGTGCGGCGTGCCGGTGCCAGCTTTTAAGCTAGTAAACCTTAAGCAGGAACTCGCCAATCAACTGCAAGGCATCACCTACCCCGTTGTTGTTAAACCGCTGTCGATGTCCGGCAGTAAAGGCGTTATTCGAGTCGATAATCAGCAGCAGTGCATTAAAGCGCTTCATCGAGTTGAGAAAATCCAAGCGCATGTCAGTCACCCTGTTGAGCGAGATAGCGTGTTACTTGAGTCTTATATCAGTGGTGAAGAAGTGGCCTATGAGGGTTTGCTGCATCAAGGCAAGCTAAAGCAGCTGACTATTTTCGATAAGCCGGGCCCGATGGAAGGGCCTTTTTTTGAAGAAACTTACTATGTCACGCCGTCACGATTATCAGATAAAGAGCAGGCGTTAATAGAAGCTCGAGTTGCCGAAGCGTGTGCTGCCTATGGTTTGCGAGAAGGGCCAATACACGCAGAGTTAAGGCTGCAAGGTGATGAGGCGTACATCATAGAAATAGCGTCACGCACGATAGGTGGCGACTGCGCGGACATGCTTAAATTTGGACTAAATATCGGCGTAGAAGAGCTGGTCTTGCTGCAAGCCTTGGGCAAGCCGGTGGATATTCCAGTGTTAAAAAAGAGCGTTGGCGTGTTGATGATTCCTATTCCGTCGCAAGGTGTTCTACGCCGTGTTGAGGGTATTAGCCAAGCGAAGAAAGTGGAGTACATAACAGACGTGGGCATTAGTGTCAGAGACGGGTATGAGCTAACGCCATTACCCGAAGGCTCTAGTTATTTAGGTTTTATTTTTGCCAAAGCGCCGACGGCTGAATTAGTTGAACATGCGCTAAGGCAGGCGCATGCGTGTTTAAACATACGCATAGCGCCAAGTTTTAAGTTGTTTAAGGCCTAAGGGTTATTTGCCTTTAGCAGGGGCAGCATTCTTGGCGCCAGATTGGAAACCGCTGGGTAATTGCCCCATTTCGCCTTCGCCAAAAAAGAAGCCTTTCATATGTGCTTCGATTAATTCGATGCTTTCTACGTCCGCCGTGCTGAGACCGTTTTCGTTGATAATCATGGTCAGTCGCTCTAGCCATTTGCTCCAGCCCTCTTTAGATACGTTAGCAAGAATTTTTTCACCGAGTTCACCTGGGTGAGGTGCCGATTCTAGGGCTTCGGCTTCAGTTTTAAGTACAACGCATTGAACGGTCTGAGTCATGATATGTTTTATAGCGAATAAAAGATTGATTATACAGGTTTATATTGAATGGCTATATGCTTCAGCGAAATTTAAGGCTTTCAGCTTAGAACGGTTTGACCGTCGCTAAGATGATAATGATGACCAAAAAGGCTACTGGCACTTCGTTCATCCAGCGAAAATAAACATGGCTATGCGTGTTTCTATCGTGTTTAAAATCGATTAACCATTTACCGCACAAAAAGTGATAAACACACAATAAGCCGATGAGTAATAATTTTGCGTGTAGCCAGCCAGATTGACCAAAGGCCGCCCAGGCGTAGTCGCTGAGCATCCAAATGCCAAAGCCTATGGTAAAGATGAGTCCTGGGGTCATGATGCCGAAATACAGTTTACGTTCCATGATTTTGAAACGTTCACGACTCGTGTCGTCATCACTCATGGCGTGATAGACAAATAAACGTGGCAAGTAAAACAAACCAGCGAACCAGGTCACCATAAAGATAAGGTGTAAGGCTTTAAGCCACATTAGCTATTAGCCAGTAACTCATCAAGTTGTTGGCGCATCGCTTTTTCATCGAAAACGCCTAGTTTTTGCATGGCGATGGTCGAATCCGGCGTCAGCAAAAACGTCGTGGGTGTGAGGCGAACATTGCCAAAGGCTTTTGCGGCTTCACCCATTGGATCCAGTGCGATGGTGTAAGGCAGTTCGCGGTCTTTGGTCATGGCGATAACATGGTCGGGTCTGTCGTGCTGCATGGCGATGGCGATAATGTTCACACCTTTAGCGGCATAGTCAGCGTGTAAGGCTTTTAGGTGAGGGATCTCTTTGACGCAGCCTGGGCAGTCGGTTGCCCAGAAGGTAATTAAAGCGGGTTTTCCTCTCAGCGAAGCGATGGATATTTTTTCACCGGTAATCGTATTGACGGTAATGTTAGGCGCTTGATTGAGCTGTCCACCGTTGAGATATAGCATGCCAGCAAAACCAATCAGTAATGCGATAAATAGATACGTGCCGTTGTTATTCTTGTTCATGAGTAGTTGGTTTAAGGTAAGTTTTTGTTAAGCCTTCGTATAAGGATAGAGGGCAAATGAGCTTGGAAGTTCCATTAGCGATAAAGGCCGTGGCCATCATGGGTAAAAGAATATCATGGGAATTTGTCATTTCCATGATGATAACAAATGAGGTTAATGGTGTTTGTAACATGCCGGCGAAATACCCCGTCATTCCTAATAAGATAACAATGGACAGGGGGGCAATGGGCAGCCATTCGGCAAGGTTCGCACCGATTCCCGCGCCGACGGATAGCGAGGGTACAAAGATACCCGCGGGGATGCCAATAAAGAACGTTGCAATGGTCGATAGCATACGCATCAGCGGGTATTCGGCGGGCATGGTGTCGGCGTTAAGTAGGTAATTCTTTGTTTCTTGGTAACCGGTTCCTGCGGTTGCGCCGTCGGTAAAGTAATTAAGTATGGCGATAATTAGCCCACAAGCGAAGGCAATTTTCAGCGGCGATAAAAATGAAATGGAGCGCAAAAATGCGCCGCCTTTTAAGAGAATAAGGCTGAATAGCCCACCCATAAAACCCGTCGCGATACCGCATATTGGAATAATTAGCCAAGCTTTACCCCAGGGAAACGATAGCGAACGGTCGGTGAGATAAACGTACTGGCCTAATAAAATGAGGGCTGTAGCGCCGGCAAAAATGACCGCGGTTAGGATAAGACCACTGGTTTTTTCCTCTAGCGAACGGCCCATTTCTTCAATCGCAAAAACTATACCCGCTAATGGTGCGCTAAAAATGGCGGCAAAACCAGCAGAGCTACCGGCGAGAATAAGCCCTTTCTCCAAATAGTGTGGACCAAAATTTGCGAAGCGACCAATGTAGGTCATTAAAGCAGCGCCTATATGAATAGCAGGGCCGCCTAGGCCAACGGAAGCGCCAGAAAAGATACCACCAATGCTAAGGAATAACTTACCTACGACAATTCTAAAACTAAGAAAAGGCTTGTCGTTAACGGCTTCAGAGCGTTGTAATGCGGCTTTAACCTGAGGTACGCCGCTACGTTCAGCACCGGGAAAGAACCTGAGAGTTATCCAAGCGAGGATGGTTAAACTCACCGGTGTGAATAGGAAACTATAAAGTAAGAATTGTTGATGCAGCCCTCTAAACAGAGCGCTCATGTATTCGCTGCCCAAGGCCAACGCGACCGTTGCGAGGCCAACAAAAATGGCGCCTAACCAGAAAACCAGGTGTGTTTTCCACGCGGACAGCAAGACTAGGTGAGGCCGTTTTTCTGATTCTGACATTGGGCTAAGTATATCAGACGGTGCTGGTGTAAAATGTCACGTTACTGGGTTTATACCCGAGGAATATCAGTTTCGTAACAGCGGTTTGTAGTACCGCATTCGGCATTAATTAAATGAGGTAATAACGTGATACAAGTAGGCATTGTAGGTGGGACAGGTTACACCGGAGTGGAATTGCTTAGGTTGCTCGCTATGCACCCAGGTGTAAAGGTAGCGGTGGTGACGTCACGAGCGGAAAAAGGCTTGCGGGTAGATGCTGTGTACCCCAATTTACGCGGTTTTAATGGCTTGTGTTTTGTCGCGCCCATCATTGAAAATCTAACAGCTTGTGACGTGGTGTTCTTTGCCACGCCAAATGCGACGGCGATGCATATGGCTAAAGACTTATTGGCAGCGGGTATAAAAATCGTCGACTTGTCGGCTGACTTTAGGTTGAAAGACGTGTCTGTTTGGCAGCAATGGTATGGCGCAACACATGTTTGCCCTGAGCTATTAGAGCAGGCCGTTTATGGCTTACCGGAAACCAACCGTGAAGCAATTAAAAAAGCGAGCCTTATAGCCAACCCGGGTTGTTACCCCACCGCGACACAATTAGGCTTTTTGCCGTTGATAAAATCGAATGTAATTGATACCTCGATGTTAATTTCAGATGCCAAATCAGGCGTCAGTGGCGCGGGGCGTTCAGCCAGCGTGGTGGGTTTAATGAGTGAAAGTGGCGAAAGTTTTAAGGCCTACGGTGTGCCCGGACATCGGCATTTACCGGAAATTTCGCAGGAATTGGAGCATGTGTCAGCGACACCCGTTTCGCTCACCTTTACGCCGCATTTAGTGCCGATGATACGCGGCATTCATGCCACGCTGTATGCGCCACTTAAAGACTCAAGTGTGGACCTGCAAGATCTATTTGAAACGTTTTATGCGGATGAGCCGTTTGTCGATGTTTTGCCGGCGGGCGCACACCCAGACACCGGTGATGTTCGCGGTACAAACCGGTGCCAAATAGCCGTACACCAACCGCAAGATGGTGGTGTGGTGACGGTGCTATCGGTCATCGATAATTTAGTAAAAGGTGCGTCGGGTCAAGCCATTCATAATATGAACATTATGTTTGGTTTAGACGAGTTGTCGGGTTTGAATCATGTTGGCTTATACCCATAAACTTTGGGGCTATATGATTCCGCACCACTGTCCCCACCCTTACCATCAAATGAAGCGTCGGCGGCTTATTGAAAGGTATTCATTGCTAACGGTGATTGCCGGTCTATTGTTGTCTTTTGTCATAGGGCGAGAGTCGGTTAAAAATACCGATGAATATCAAGCAGAGAGTGCTCAGCTAAAGATGTCCGTTGAGCGCTTGTCAGCCGAGAATGAAAAACTCGTTAAACGGCAAGATTTCGTTGAGAATTCACAAAAAATTGATTTGCAAGCGCGAAAAGATTCACGCCGTTCGCTAACTAAATTGCATGGCGAGCTGAGCGTAGTTAAGGAACAGCTGGCTTTTTATCAACGCGTGGTGGCGCCAGAAACCTTAGTTAAAGGCTTGTATATAAATAGTTTTGAGTTGAAACAAGGTGATGAAGCAGGCCGTTATCATTATCAATTAGTCGTCGCTCAAGGTGCCAGTCAAAAGAGGGCGCTTAAAGGCCAGTATAGGTTGTCCGTTGCGGGTAAGATGAAAGGTAAACGTAAAACCTTGTCATTAAAAGATATAGCGATAGATACCAAACAACGGAAAGTTTTTTCATTCCGTTATTACGAAATATTATCGGGTGAGATTACGTTGCCTAGTGGCTTCAATCCTGAGTCTATTCGAGTCAAAGTCAAGCCATCTTCTAAGAAAGCCAAAGCCGTAGAGCAGCTATGGGCTTGGAGTGATCTGATTAAGGATAATTAGCCCACACTATGATAGTGCGTGTTTCTACGCTAAACTGTATGGCCGGCCAAGCAATAAGGATTAAGACGATGTTTTCTTCTGATACTAAAAAATTAAAAGAGATAAACACAAGTAACGTGTCAACCATTATTGGTGAGGGTACCGTTATTCAGGGTGATATCCTTTACGCTGGCGGCCTGCATATTGACGGCAAAGTTATCGGAAATGTGTCGGCAGAAAATGCTTCAGAAGCCATCTTAACGTTGAGTAAGTTGGGAGCCATTCACGGCAATGTTAACGTGCCGACAGTCGTTATTGACGGTGAGGTTCAAGGCGATGTCGTGTCGCTTAATCGCGTTCAATTGATTGCAAACTCAAGAATTACCGGTAATGTTCAGTATAATTTAATCGAAATGGAAGTAGGCGCCGAGGTCAATGGCCAACTGGTTCGCCAGCAGGGGGGGCATTCAAATGTATCGCAAATGCCATTGCGAGAAGTTGCAAAAGAAGAACTTTCTTAATTGAAAAGACACTAACAAATACCACGCATAGTTAAAACACGAGAAAACGATATGACAACATTTGCTGCTAACGCCGATATTAATTTCACAGACAGTGCCGCTAAAAAGGTCGCTGAGCTCATTAAGGAAGAAGGCAACGCTGACTTGAAACTTCGTGTGTATATTTCGGGCGGCGGTTGTTCGGGCTTTCAATATGGCTTTACGTTTGATGAAACAGTAGCTGATGATGATTTTGGCATCGAAAAGGACGGCGTTATTGTGATTATTGATTCAATGAGTTATCAGTACCTTGAGAAAGCGGAAGTTGATTATAAAGAGAGTTTGCAAGGCTCGCAGTTCGTCATTCGCAACCCTAATGCAACCACGACTTGCGGTTGTGGTTCATCCTTTGCGGCTTAAAGAAGGGTAGATAGCGCCTAATATCACCGCTCTTTTTGCACCCGTTACCGAGGGAATATTCCCCGCTTTACCTTCCATCGTTTGTTTAGCAAGCCAAGCAAATGCCACCGCTTCCACCCAGTCAGGGTCAACACCGTATGCGCCGGTTGTCTCGACCGGGCTGTTTGCTAGCGCGTTAAGTCTTTTCTGAAAATAGTCATTATGCACACCGCCGCCACAAATTAACGTTCTATCAACGGGCGCTAATTGCATGACACTTTGTGCGATACAGCTGGCGGTTAGCTCGCAAAGAGTGCTGAGGGTGTCCATTGTGCTCGTTGGGTGTTTGTCGAGATGTGTTTGTAACCAATTGAGGTTGAAATATTCAGGCCCCGTGCTCTTTGGGGGGGCTTTTGAAAAGTAGGCGTCGTTGAGTAAGCTATCGAGTAGAGCTGAATTGACGGTTGCATTTTTGGACAGCTTGCCCGCTGCATCATAAGGAATGTCAAAATGTTGCTGGCACCATTGATCCATCAGTGTGTTTCCAGGGCCGCAATCGAAACCAATAATTGCTTCATCGTGATGTTTGCTTAAAAAGGTCACGTTCGAAATGCCGCCAATATTTACGATGGCTCGGCTTTCTTCGTCAGACTGGAAAACAGCTTGGTGGAATGCGGGTACTAGAGGAGCGCCTTGTCCGCCGGCGGCGATATCTCGTCGCCTAAAATCTGCGATGACGGTGATGCCCGTGTTTTCAGCAATGCGATTGGCGTCGCCTATTTGTAGGCTATGCACAGGATGGCTATTTGGGCTGTGTTGAATGGTTTGCCCATGCGAGCCAATGGCTATGATGTCCTGCGAATTTAGTTTAGCGTCGCCAAGTGACTGCTGAATGCATTGTGCATAAAAACAACCGAGTTCAGCGTCGAGGCGACCTAAGTCGTCAAGGTTGATGTTGGGTTCGCGGCAGGCGCTCTTAAGTGCGAGGAATAATTCGTTGGGGTACGTTCTAAAACGAGTCGACATAACAACCGGCGTATCGTTATTGAAATCGACAATAGCAATATCGACGCCATCCAAGCTGGTGCCAGACATAAGACCAATATAATACTGCCCCATGTCTTATTAATTAATGAGTGCTAATTGAGTTTGTTTGGCGATTTCGAGCTTAGCCAATAAAGGGGCAACGTGCTGCTTAAATTGAGCCAGCAGATTCTTGCTGACAGGCTTAGCCGATGGAAACTTGGCCGTTAGCGGGTTTCGGTGTATGCCGTTGATTCTAAGCTCGTAATGTAAATGCGGACCAGTGGCTAACCCCGTCATTCCTACGTAGCCAATTGTTTGGCCTTGCTTGATGCGACTGCCTTTTTTATAACGCCCATATTTAGACATATGGGCATATAAGGTGCTGTATTTCTGCCCGTGTTGAACGATAATCACGCGACCGTAACCGCCTTTGACGCCGCGAAATATAACTTTCCCGTCGCCCGTGCTTTTTATCGGTGTGCCCGTCGAAGCGGCATAATCTACGCCCTTGTGCGCACGAATTCTATTCAGCACGGGGTGCTTTCGGCGTAAGTTGAAACGGGAGCTAACGCGAGCGAAGTCGATTGGGTTGCGAAGAAAGGCCTTGCGCATACTATTGCCGTCAGCTGAGAAGTATTCAGCGTGGCCCTGTTTGTTCTCAAAGCGTACGGAT
>DUCA01000005.1 GCA_012960055.1 Cycloclasticus sp. | reverse complement strand
CAGCTGAGCTACTGGCGCTTTGAAGTTGGCTATTGTATTAGCCTTAAATAAAAGGTCAAGCAAATAATCATAAACAAGGTTAAATAATCGTCTATTGCTAGTTTAAGCACCATGATGCCCAAGTCAAGGATTCTAGCCACCAAGCCTCGTACGTAAGCTACAAAATTATCGCATCCAAGGCTTTGCTGAAACAGTAACCTTGATATTCATCACACCCAGCCCGGTGCTCCAGTAAATAATCTAATTGCTTCAGTGTCTCCAGCCCTTCTGCAATTAGCTTAGCAGTACTTTATTCATATCTATTCCTTGTTATGAAAATACTTGTCTTGAATAGTACAAGGGAAGTCTTAACCTTTTATTTATCTCTAATTTCTTTAAGGAGCTCCACCATTTCTTGCTGACGAGTAACAATAAAATATAAAGGGTATATTCCTAATGTGATTACACTTAAAATCAAAAACACAAAGAAATTCCAAAATCTCGATAGCATAATTTACCTCCCAGTTAAAAAACTACTTACCTTAAATAGTACACATGAATACTTTTGGATGCATTAAAAAATGAATACAGTAATAGTTACTGTTTGAGGTGGTAACCTTCTAATAATGAGAGAACTGTTAATCTCGATTTTATTATTTATACCCTTGCTTTCGTTTGGGCAAGAGGTGAAAGTTGTCAGCGTAACTGACGGAGATACCGTAAAGGTTTTGACGCTTGATAATCAAATAATAAAAGTCAGGCTTGCTGAAATCGATACGCCTGAACGAAAACAACCCTACGGTAAAGAAGCCAAGATGGCATTATCAGCTTTAGTGTTTGGCAAAACGGTTGATTTAAGACCTGTAACAATTGACCGATATGGTCGCACTGTTGGGCATCTCTTTGTAGGCTCTTTGAATGTAAATAAACAGATGGTCAGGACAGGTCATGCTTGGGTTTATAAGCGTTATATGAAAGACAAAACGCTTATAACGGATGAGGATTATGCTAAATTCCAAAAGGTTGGCATATGGGCGTTACCTGAGCATCTAAGGATTGCTCCCTGGGTTTGGCGGAAACGAATTAAGTGACTTATTTCAATCGTCAACTAGGCGAATACCTGTAATTACCTGTTCTTGGGTTTCTCTAATATCTAAGGCTTGGAATTTAGGATAAGAGTACTTAGCTACTTCTTGCCAACATCTAATTTGTTGTTCAACTGAAGCCTCATTTGATTCTGCTATTTCGATGAGCTTTTGAATGGGGTTAACGCCCGTTTGAATAAGTAAGTCATTAATTAAGAGCAGTGACTTTTTATTCTTAGCGCCTAAGGTGCGCCCATAAGTACTAGGCCGTACAGCAGAACCGGCACGCATAAAAAAGCCCTTACATAATAAGGGCTTAGTAAAATTATATGGCGGAGAGACAGGGATTCGAACCCTGGATGGGCTTTAAAACCCATACTCCCTTAGCAGGGGAGCGCCTTCAGCCGCTCGGCCATCTCTCCGGGATTTTTTTGCTTGAGAAGAATCTAAAGACTCCCTCTTTATGTGATTTTAGTTATCTATTACCACTATCATTTTTTTCATCTTGAATTTTATTATAAATTTCTTCACGATGAACGGAAACGCTTGTAGGTGCATCTATTCCGATTCTAACTTGATTACCCTTAACCCCTAATACGATGATTGATACATCATCTCCAATTATTAGGGACTCACCAACTTTACGCGTTAATATAAGCATATAGTCTCCTTATTTCGTCAAATCCCTTATACATTACCAGCCAATCTTTCGTTCTTGATTATCGTGCGTATTCTACCATAGCTATTTGGGAGCAAACAGCCGTCAAACCTAATTTATTCTTTCGATAATCCAAATGATTCGTGCAGTGTACGCACCGCTAATTCCAAATATCTCTCATCCACGACGACCGAAATTTTGATTTCTGAGGTGGAGATCATTCGAATATTGATGCCTTCTCCGGCCAATGCTGAGAACATTTGACTGGCTATACCGGCGTGCGAACGCATACCCACACCGACAATAGACACTTTGACAATTTTATCGTCACCTGCGACTTTTTTTGCACCCAACTGCGTACAAATATTTTGTAATATTTGCATGGTTTTTTCATAATCATTTCTATGTACGGTGAAGGTAAAGTCGGTTGACTGATCTTCAGCAACATTTTGCACGATCATATCAATTTCAATATTTGCATCTGCAATGGGTTTTAAAATAGCCGATGCAACGCCTGGCATATCAGGTACGCCTGCGAGTGTTACTTTTGCTTCATCACGGTTAAACGCAATGCCTGAAATTAATGCTTTTTCCATCTCATCGTCCTCGTATGTAATTAATGTGCCGTCGCCATCGATAAAAGTCGATAACACACGTAATGGAACATTATATTTACCTGCAAATTCCACTGAACGAATTTGCAAAATTTTTGAACCTAAACTGGCCATTTCCAACATTTCTTCAAAGGTGATTTTATTCAACCTTCTTGCTTTAGGCTCAACTCTTGGGTCGGTGGTATATACACCGTCTACGTCAGTATAGATACGACATTCATCCGCTTTTAGCGCCGCTGCTAACGCCACGGCCGTTGTGTCAGATCCGCCACGACCCAGCGTCGTAATCGCGCCCGATTCAGTGACCCCTTGAAAGCCAGCAACCACAACTATATTGCCTGCAGCCAAATCGGCTTGCAGCTTATCAGTGTAAATATCCTCAATTCTTGCCTTACCGTGGGAGTCGTCGGTGATGATTTTTACTTGGCTTCCGGTATACGAAACCGCTTTTTGACCCCGCTCTTCAAGCGCCATACATAATAAGGAAATAGTGACCTGCTCACCTGTCGATAACAACACATCCATTTGTTTAGCTGACGGCGTTGCTTGCATTTGTTTAGCCAACTCGGTCATGCGGTTGGTTTCGCCGCTCATTGCTGAGACAACGACAACTAGGTCATTCCCTGTGGTGTTTTTTTCATCGACTAACTTCTTAGCGACATTTTGAATTTTCTCAGCGGTACCTACCGATGTACCGCCGTATTTATGTACGTGTAAACTCATGCTGGTTTTTAACTAACTGTTGTATTGAGATGGCTAACGGGTGTGTGTTTTGTGTTAATCGATTAATCGGTCTACTTACTCAATTGAGTTCTCACCCATTCAGGCACCGACTTTAATGCGCCTTCCAATGCAGCTGGATTATCACCACCTGCTTGCGCCATATCCGGACGACCACCGCCTTTACCACCGACTTGTTGCGCAACGAAGTTCACCAAATCACCCGCTTTTATACGTTGCGTTTGGTCTTTAGATACACCGGCAATTAGGGTGATTTTTTTACCCTGGATCGTCGATAACACAATCGCGGCGCTGCCTAATTTATCTTTCAATTGGTCCACTAAGTCTCGCAGTGTTTTTCCGTCACTGCCTTCGATATTGGCTGCCAGCACATTAATGCCGTCGATCTCTACCACTTGATTAACCAAATCGCCACTGGCTGCTTTTGCCAATTGCCCTTTTAATTGCTCAAGCTCTTTTTCTAAGGCCTTATTTCTATCTTGAATTTGCGCAACTTTTTCAATCGCGGAATCGCGGTTACCTTTCACCAATTGACTGATGTTCTGCAACAGCGCTTCACTTTCTGTCACCCAATCAAGCGCCCCTTCACCGGCAATTGCTTCAATACGCCGCACGCCAGATGCAATACCCGTTTCTGATAAGATTTTCATAAAGCCAATATCGCCCACACGGTTAACGTGTGTGCCGCCACACAGCTCGGTTGAAAAATAACCCATTTTCAACACACGAACCTTGTCGCCGTATTTCTCACCAAACAAGGCCATCGCGCCGTTTTCAATCGCCGTTTCTTGATCGGTTACTTGCGTTTGCACAGCCACGTTTAATCGTATTTGTTGATTAACCAAACGTTCTATTTCTTGTAATTGACTATACGTAACCGGTTCAAAATGGCTGAAATCAAAACGTAATCGCTTCGCTTCTACCAATGAGCCTTTCTGTGCCACATGGTCGCCCAGTACTTGCCTTAATGCGGCGTGTAATAAATGCGTGGCTGAATGGTTTGATGCGGTGGCCAAACGCTTACCACTATCCACCTCTGCCTTAACCGTATTACCAACGCTAAACTCGCCGTTAACCACTCGGCCAACGTGAAAATATGTATTGGATTGTTTTTGAACGTCCAACACGTCAAAAGAACTGCTTCCCAATAAAATAAGGCCTTTATCGCCTGCCTGACCACCCGATTCAGCATAAAACGGTGTTGTTTCCAATACGATGTAAGCCTTATCACCTTTGCTTATCGACGTCACTTCCTCACCGTCTTTAACAATCGTCAGCACCTCTGAGTTCGATTGTAATGAATCGTAACCCGTAAAATCAGTTGTTAAACTCAGCGTTGGTAGTGCCGACTCGCCTGCCGCAAATGAGCTAGATGACCTAGCACGTTCACGCTGTGCTTCCATCGCTTTATCGAAACCAGCTAAATCAACGGTCAAATTATTTTCTCTCGCGTAATCAGCAGTTAAATCCACCGGAAAACCATAGGTGTCATATAACTTGAAGGCAACCTCACCCGAAATGACCGTGCCTGTTAATGATTTAGTGCCGCCTTGTAATAACTTCATACCTTGCTCTAGGGTTTCAGCAAAACGTTGCTCTTCCTTCAACAAGATATTATTAATCATCTCGGCTTTTTCAATCAGTTCTGGATACGCTTCGCCCATTTGAACAGCCAATGGCTTGACTAATTTATGAAAGAAAGCGTCTTTCGTATCCAATTTATATCCGTGACGAATGGCCCGACGAATAATGCGACGCAGTACGTAACCCCTGCCTTCATTTGATGGCAACACACCATCGACAATAAGGAACGCACAAGAGCGAATATGATCAACCAATACACGTAATGAGGTATGTGTTTTATCGCTGGTGTGGGTCAGCTGTGCCGCACTGTCTATCAATGTTTTGAATAACTCGATATCGTAATTATTGTGCACGCCTTGTAATACAGCGGCGACACGTTCAAGCCCCATGCCGGTATCAACAGATGGCTTTGGTAACGGTGTTAATTCACCTTTACTATTGCGGTCATATTGCATGAAAACCAAGTTCCAAATTTCCACATAGCGATCACCGTCTTCTTCTGGTGTGCCTGGCGGGCCACCTGCCACCTCTTCTCCGTGATCATAAAAAATTTCAGAACAAGGGCCACATGGGCCAGTATCACCCATTGACCAGAAGTTGTCTTTCGCACCAATTCGAGATAAACGATCAGGGCTAACGCCCACTTCATTCAACCAAATATCGGCTGTTTCCTGGTCTTCATCAAACACCGTTACCCACAGTTTATCAGCAGGTATGCCCAATTCATCGACTAAGAATTCCCAAGCATACTTAATCGCATCGCGTTTGAAATATTCGCCGAAACTGAAATTTCCCAGCATTTCAAAAAACGTATGATGACGTGCTGTATAGCCAACATTTTCTAAATCATTGTGCTTGCCGCCAGCTCTAACGCAACGTTGCGATGACGTTGCCTTGGTATATGCTCGTTTTTCTTGCCCCAAAAACACATCTTTAAACTGCACCATACCTGCATTGGTAAACAACAACGTCGGATCATTACCCGGCACTAACGAACTTGAAGCAACAATTTGATGCCCTTGTTTTTCAAAATATGTCAAAAAGGCTGATCGAATGTCAGCACTGCTTAAATTTTTCATCTCGTTAAATCCGTATTAAGTCAACTGATTAAATAATTGATTAATCATGTCGTGTGTAAAACCCTTTTGTTGGAAAAAACGTGCTCGTTTCGCACGTTCTTTCATGTCACCTGGCTCTTCAGGCCCGTATTTTTTTGTATGTAAGTCACTTAAAACATGTTGCCAATCTGGCGCATGCTCAAACACCTCATCGACCACGGCATTAACGCCCCGCTCTTTTAATTCGTACTGTATACGAACCGGACCAAAACCTTTAAGCAACCGTGATCGGCTATAACTTTCTGCAAAACGTTCATCGCTTTGCCAATTTTTTTCACTTAACTCTTCCAGCAATAAATCGATATCGTCCTCGTCAAATCCTTTTGCCTTTAGTTTTTGCCGCAGCTCTCGTTGGCTGTGTTCTCGCCTTGCTAGTAACGCAAAACAGCCCGCTCTTAGACGTGATATTTCCTTTTTACGCTGCTCTTTCAGGCTTATTTACCCTTGCCCTTTGATGACTGCAATGTTTCCCTTTTAGGCATCAATTCAGCTCTTATATTTGCTTCCAGCTCTTCTGCTTTATCTTTATTTTCTTTAAAGAAGTTTTTAGCATTATCTTTACCTTGACCAATTTTAGTGCCGCCATAACTGTACCAAGAACCAGCTTTCTCAACCAGATCCAAGCTCACACCCAAATCAACCAATTCACCTTCACGTGAAATACCTTCGCCATATAGAATTTCAAACAAGGCTTGTTTAAACGGTGGTGCCACTTTGTTTTTTACCACTTTAACGCGGGTTTCGTTACCTAAAATCTCATCGCCCTTTTTAATCGCACCAATACGGCGGATATCTAAACGAACAGATGAATAAAATTTAAGCGCATTACCACCAGTGGTTGTTTCGGGGTTACCAAACATCACGCCAATCTTCATACGAATTTGGTTAATGAACACCACCAAGGTATTTGAGCGTTTAATATTACCGGTCAACTTTCTTAACGCTTGTGACATTAAACGTGCTTGCAGGCCCACGTGATGATCACCCATGTCACCTTCAATTTCAGCTTTAGGTGTTAACGCTGCCACTGAATCAATCACCACCATATCAACCGCGCCTGAACGAACGAGCATATCGACAATTTCTAGCGCCTGTTCACCAGTATCTGGTTGAGACACTAACAGGTCATCCATATTCACGCCCAATTTATCAGCGTAGATTGGGTCTAATGCATGTTCAGCATCAACAAAAGCGGCTGTACCGCCTGCTTTTTGGCACTGTGCAATTGTTTCAAGTGTTAAGGTTGTTTTACCGGACGATTCCGGCCCATAAATTTCAACCACACGGCCACGAGGCAAGCCACCAACACCCAACGCAATATCCAGCGCTATAGAGCCTGTTGAATAGGTTTCGATATCAGGAATGGCACTACCATCGCCCATACGCATTACCGAACCTTTGCCGAATTGCTTTTCTATTTGAAGTAATGCTGCGCTCAGTGCTTTTTTCTTATTTTCGTCCATCGTTTATCCTCTTCAAAGCCTCCGCTCTAGGCAAAGACAAGTTATCGTAAATAATCGTAAATTATCACACAAACAAGCAATCACGCATAATGAATTTGACGTTTTATGCCCTGTTAATCGGCCACGTGTTCAATTAACAGCATCAAGGCTGTTTTAACTGACTGCAACCTCACTTGATCACGCCCCCCTTTAAACAGTTTACGTACAGACAACTCTTGATGACTTTGACCTTTAATAGCAAACCAAACGAGCCCGACTGGTTTCTCATCACACCCCCCCGAAGGGCCTGCAATGCCGGTAACAGACACCGCCAAGTTAGCAGCAAATACGCGCTGCACGCCACATGCCATTTCTTCAGCCACCTGCTGACTGACTGCGCCATAGGTTTCAATCGTTTGCTGCTGAACGCCTAATATATGCTGCTTGGCTGAATTGCTGTAACTCACGACCCCACCTAAAAACCAAGCACTACTGCCTGATAAATCAGTGATACTTTTTGCAAGCCAACCACCGGTGCATGATTCAGCTACTGCAAGAGTTTTACGTTGATTCAACAATAAGCTCGACAGCCGTAAAGCCAGTTCATTTATTTCTTTAGTCATGCAATCTGACATCATAAATTCTCATTAAAATTTCCTGTCATCTGGCAAGATTGGTAAACTAAGCGGATGCCCAAAGCCGTGAAAGCAAAACCCACCCATACGCCCATGATGCAACAGTTTTTACGCATCAAAGCTGACCACCCCAACACATTGTTATTTTACCGTATGGGGGATTTTTACGAACTTTTTCTTGATGACGCTGTAAAAGCATCTGAGTTACTTGGCATCACCCTCACCAGTCGAGGTCAAATTGAAGGCAAACCGATACAAATGGCCGGCATTCCCCATCATGCAGCTGACGGGTATTTATCAAAACTGTTGAAGGCCGGCGAATCCGTTGCCATTTGCGAACAAGTAGGCGACCCTACAACATCTAAAGGCCCCGTCGAGCGAAAAGTTGTACGCGTTGTTACCCCCGGCACACTGACTGAAGAGTCGTTATTGGATTCGCACAAAGACAGCTTGTTGTGTGCGATATTCGAGCAACGAGACCACTTTGGACTCGCCACGGTTGATTTGGCCAGCGGGCGTTTTTTGTTACAAGAGGTTGAAAACGAAACGGCACTGCGAACCGAGTTAGCACGTATTCAACCCGTTGAAACGCTTATCAGTGAAGACAACCGCTTATTTCGATCTACCAGCCTAGCGGTAATTACTAGCCCATTGGCGAGTTGGCACTTTGATCTGCAAACTGCTCAACGGTTATTAAATAAACAATTTGGCACAAAAGACCTCATGGGCTTTGGTTGCCAAGACATGTTTTTAGCCATCATAGCAGCTGGCGCCCTACTACAATATTTGAAGGATACGCACCAATCCTCGCTGCCGCATTTACAAACCATTCAAGTAGTCCAACAAAGTGATTTCATCACATTAGATGCTTCAACTCGGCAACACCTAGAACTGGATTATCACCCTTCGGGTAATATGAAAT
>DUCA01000004.1 GCA_012960055.1 Cycloclasticus sp. | reverse complement strand
CATGGCGGAGAGAGAGGGATTCGAACCCTCGGTACCTTACGGTACACACGCTTTCCAGGCGTGCTCATTCGACCACTCTGACATCTCTCCTGAAACTTTGAGAAAACGCTTTGGCTATGCGTTTTAGGCGGTGGATTATATCAGCTATCCAACCTACCCATTAATTTATTAAGTCATCGATTCCAGCTCATCCCAACGCTGATATTTACCCTGTAGCTTTTTATCCGTATCACTTAGTTCGTGCAGTGTGCTTTGTATTATTTCACGGTCGCCAGATTGAAAGTCGGTCGAACTGGTTAATTGTTGCAACTCGGCCAAAGCGCCTTCCAATGCTTCTATCTCAAGCGGTAGCTCCTCTAATTCCTTTTTAAGTTTAAAGCTTAACTTGACTTTCTTGGCTGGTTTTTTCTCGAGCTTTGCGACACTATCCGCCTTTTTCACTTGTTCTGCCTGCGCTTTATCTTTTAGCATTCTAGCCCAATTAGGTACGCCACCCACGTACTCGGTTATCACGCCATCGCCTTCGAAGAACCAGAAACTGGTCACGACATTTTCTAAGAACTTACGATCATGGCTAACAAGAATAAGCGTGCCGTCGTATTCAACCAGCAACTCTTCTAACAGTTCTAAGGTTTCTACGTCCAAATCATTGGTCGGTTCATCCATGACGATGACGTTAGCGGGTTGACTGAATAACTTTGCCAATAAAATACGGTTTCTTTCGCCGCCCGATAACACTTTGGCAGGTGAACGTGCGCGTTCTGGCGCAAACAAAAAGTCGCCTAGATAGCTGATAATATGCCTGTCGCGTCCGTTGATGGTAATGATGTCTCGCCCATCGGACACTAAATCAATCACGGTTTTATTTAAGTCCAATACATCGCGATGCTGATCAAAATAAGCGACCTTTAGTTTGGTGCCATGTTTCACACTGCCAGAGTCTAGCTCTATTTCTTGCAACAAGGCTTTTATCACGGTACTTTTACCGATACCGTTTGGCCCTACCAAGCCCACACGGTCGCTCCGCATTAGGCGGCATGAAAAGTCGCGCACCATGTGCCGCCCTTCGTACGCAATGGATATGCCTTCTGCTTCAATCACCAACTTGCCGGTTTTTTCGCCACGCTCTACTTCAATTTTTGCTGGCCCAGCTAGGTTTCTGCGTTGCGCCCGGTCTCTTCGCAATTGTTCTAATGCACGCACACGGCCTTCGTTTCTGGTTCTTCGCGCTTTAATGCCTTGGCGAATCCACACTTCTTCACGTGCGAGTTTTTTATCAAACTCTGCGTTGGTTTTTGCTTCCGACTCTAAGGCAGCGGCTTTACGTTCAAGGTATTGTTCGTAACTGCATGACCAGCTGGTTAGCTGCCCCCTATCAATCTCGATAATCCGCTTGGCGATGTTTTGCAGAAAAACACGGTCATGGGTAATACACACCACAGCACCCCTGAATGTTTCTAGCTGTTTTTCCAACCAAACAATGGTCTCCATGTCCAAATGGTTTGTTGGCTCATCGAGCAGCAACACATCAGGGTCAACCACTAACGCACGCGCTAAGCCAACACGCCGTTTCCAGCCGCCGGATAATTCGTTGATTTTTTTATCGGCCGGCAAACTTAAGCGGCTCAGCACTGACTCGACACGTTGTTGCAACGACCAGCCATCTTGCGCTTCCAACTGATGTTGCAATGTCCCTAATGCGTCTAAATCCACGTTGGGGTCTAATAACATCTCGTGATATTGCGCGATGATATGCCCAATGTTACCGAGGCTATCCGCCACGGCTTCGTAAATGGTTGACGCTTCTGGTAGCTCTGGTGACTGTTCCAATGTGGACACCACCACACCTGCCTGCAACCAAACTTGCCCAGAATCTGGCAAAACTTCTTCAGCCAATACTTTTAATAGGGTTGATTTCCCTTCGCCATTGCGACCAATCAAGCCCACGCGTTCTTGTTCATCTATTTGTAAATTAGCTTGATCCAGTACGGGCTTTAAACCAAAAGCAACGCTGACATTATCGAGTTTAATAAGTGGCATATTCGTTTTCTAATAAAAATTTTCTAAGTAAGTTTAGCGCCTGTGCAGACGCAACAATTTGTTGGCGTTGTAGCCGTCCCGTCAGCTTTTTTGATGCTGACTTGCATGACTCGTCACTGACAACAGCGGTGACGGCAATCACATCATCCCCTTCGTTTTTACACAGTTGCACAAGCGTGATGCTTGAAGCATTTTCGACATGTTCTTTCAGCGCTATATCAACGACGGTCGACTCATTAATGTCTACACTGCCCATCCCAACGCGCGATAGTATGGCAGAAGTCTGTGGTAATACTGCAGATTGTTGCAACCAATCCACATGACACTGCTGGCCGATACGCCCTTGCGATAGGCTTTCAAGTACGGTTAGTGATTGTTTGTACTGCCTCATCAATTGGTGGACACAATCCGCTAGATTAGCGACCGTTTCACCCATCCCATCAATCGCATAAACACTGTCGCCAAGCACCTCACGTACCTCTTCTACACAACGTTTAAGATCAGCGTCACTGTAGTGGTTTGGAAAAATAAGTTTCAGCTCGTTCTCTGGTAAACCGGCTCTAAAGCTCACGCGAATATCATCCGCCAGTGATAAGGCATCCATTTCCTGCTGGATGGCCGATTCGCCCATGCCCATTGTTCGCAGGGTAATTAGCCTCGGCTTTTCAACCTTAAAGCAGGCACGCAAGTTATCTATCACCGTGGCTTGCATCATGTTTTTCATTTCAAACGGTACGCCTGGCATAAAGTAAAAACGGCACCGTTTAGCCACGCCGATAAACCCTGCTGCTGTACCCCAATGGTTATCAATGCGAATCGCACCATCGGGCAACAATGCTTGTTTGCGGTTAACCTCTGGCATATCAACACTCAATTGTCCAAAGTAATCCTGCATCATGCTCATGGCCGTTTCGTCAAACACCAAAGGCGCCTTAAACGCGTTTGAATACGCTTCAGTCGTTAAATCGTCCTGCGTTGGTCCTAAACCGCCGGTGCATAAACAAATATCCGCCAATGCATCGATGTCTTTAAGCACTTGCACCAAATCATCAAGCTCATCCGCCACGGTAATATGGCGAACAATATTAAACCCCAAAGTACGGCAGTGGTCTGCCAAATACGCCGCGTTGGTGTCTATGGTTGCGCCGCTTATCACTTCATCGCCTTGCGAAAAAATGACCACCTTGGGGCGGCTCATATCAGGCATCAAACTGTAGGTTATAGCTGGTGAATTTGCGAATGTTTAAGACACCGTTATCCAAGATTAAATATTGCCCTTTAATACCCATTAATACGCCTTCTACTGCCGGTGTTTTATCAAAGTTGAAGGATTTAACCTTTTCAGGGTATTCAAGCACGGGATACTCAATATTCACTTGCTCTGCGTCTGTTAATAATTGAATATCACCGTCGTTATTTGCCGCTTGCACGGCGTCTATCGCTTCTTGCGCTGTTGCTAATAAACGGTCACGTTCTTCATACAAGTCTTTTGGCTCGGCCAGCCCTTTTAGCATTTTTCGCCAATCTGTTTTATCCGACACATACTGTTTTAAGGCCATTTCTATTTGACCAGACTGCAAGCGAGTTTTAACTTTAAACATAGGCAAAGCCTGTATCGCGCCTTGGTCAATCCAACGGGTTGGTACTTGCGTATGGCGCGTTATTCCCACCTTTAAACCAGACGAGTTGGCCAAGTACACAAAATGGTCTTGAAAACAAAACTCTTCGCCCCATTGCGGTTCGCGACAGGTTCCTAAATGATAGTGACAGGTTTCTGGTTTCATAATGCATAAATCACATTGCGCCAATTTCATCATGCAAACGTAACAGAAGCCTTGGCTGTAACTTTTTTTCGTGCGCTTACCGCAAGCTGAACAATGAATGTCGCCGAGGTGCGTTAACTTAATCTTTTTGCCGATATATGGGTTAAGTGGCACTAATTCATCGTCAATGGGCAGCGCGTATTCAACGGGTGAACCCAGCGTTGCCTGCATTTTTTTTACATGACCTTCAATCATTATGCTGTCCTTCTAAAAATTCGAATGTTTTATCTAAATAGTGTGCGTAATCAGCGAAACCATGGTCTCCGCCTGCAATAACGATTTGCTCGCTATTGCGGTAATAGTCAACGCCTTGCTGGTAATCCAATACTTCATCGCCTGCTTGCGTCAGTAACAATAAATTTTCCGCCTGGCTGAGCTGCGGAAGGTACATCAACTCTAATTGCTGTAGGTGCATTTCAGTAAATTCAAACACTTGCCCAGAGTGATAATTTTTATTCTCGCCTAACACGCGGGACAGTAATTGATGTGCATAAACGGCAGGGTTAATTAACACGCCCCTTTTGCGATACTTCTCGCTCAGATACGTAGTATAAAAACCGCCGAGTGAACTACCGATTAAACCCCAATTCCGCCCTTTCAACGTCGCTATATGCGATTCAACAAGTGCCATTGCCTCTTCCGGTGAATACGGTAAATCAATCAAAAACAAGCTGTGTGCTTCATCACGCTCAACGTACTGTCTAACCAACTGCGCTTTAAACGAAGCCGCTGAACTACAAAAACCGTGTAGGTAAATAACGTGCACTGAAAACCCAATATCTAAGTAAAGCGCTAGGATAACCGACCCTTTGCAGACTCGCCATCCCTACAGCATTATTAGCAATCTTTAATGAACGCTGCTCTTTTCTTTTTCTTTTTCTTTCGACAAGTACTCCGCTAGCACTTTCATCACAATAGGGGTTTTAAAAGATGCACAATAATAAAGTGTCCTTTAAAAATCACACTGAAAGCGTATTCTCGCCGTTATAATACCTATCAATTATTAACTTTTATGGAGTGACTCCGCATGTCATGGATTTCAACTAAACCCATCCCCGTCAATGAACGCCTGATTGTGGCACTTGATGTACCTGATATTCAGAGCGCAAAAGAATTAGTCAGCACCCTTGGCGACAGCGTAGTGTTTTACAAAGTGGGCCTCGAGCTGTTTATGTCAGGCAACTACTTTGAACTGATTGATTGGCTTAATGAGCAAAATAAACGCATTTTCGTGGACCTGAAATTCTTCGACGTACCCGCTACGGTTGGCCGTGCGGTTAAACAACTGAGCGACAAAAAAGTGGATTTTGTGACGATTCACGGCAATAACGCCATTATGCAGGCCGCCGCCGAGCAAAAAGGCAACCTGAAAGTACTCGCTGTAACCGTACTCACCAGCCTTGATCGCGGGGATTTAGACGATTTAGGCTTTCAATGCGACGTTAAAAAACTCGTCACCTCACGGGCTAAACGTGCAATTGAATTAGGCTGTGATGGTGTTATCTCATCTGGCTTAGAGGCCCCTGGACTTCGCGATTCACTGGGACAAAACTTCTTGGTCGTATCACCCGGGATTCGCCCTGTAGATAACCGTCCCGAGGACGACCAAAAACGGGTGGTCAGCGTAGAGCAAGCCTTCCATAATGGAGCAGATCATATTGTTGTTGGCCGACCAATTCGGGATGCGGAAGACCCACGGCAAGCAGCCATGGATATACAACAAAGCATTCGTAATGTTTTTAAGGGTTAACACACAGCATATAAGGAGCATCGCATGGTAAAGAACATTAAGGGCTTCACCCAACCTATATCGAAACTAGTCGAATTAAACACTCAACACTTTGACGCCTTAATGGACGCCCAAAAAAAAGCGGCTGACGATTACCGCGCACTGGTGCAACAGCGCATGCAGTCTGCTTCTGAAATTGAAGACCCCATTGCTTTAGCGAACTTTGTGACTGATCAAATGGCGCTCGCACAAAGCAGTTATGAAAGAATGGTTGGCAATAGCCGTGCAATGTTTGAGTCGATGACTGGCTACAACGCAGATGTGATTCAGCTTTTTCAAGAAAGCACCACGCAATTAAGAGAAGAAGTCAAAAAAGAAACGGCCCTTGAGGAAGAAGACCGCTAGCCCTGTTAATGACTCTTCTTCATTGGCGAAAAGTATTATTTTGTTGCGTTGCAGCATAATATCGTTTATACTGCCCTCAACTTAAATAAATCCTCGCGGAGAGACAACATGAATGACTTTAACGCATTTGCTGCACCCATCACAAAACTTATCGAATTAAACAAAGCTCAGTTTGAAAAATTAGCTGCTGCACAACAACAAAGTGCTAAAAACTACGTTGAACTAACTGAAGTTCGCATCAAAGCGGCATCAGCCATTAAAAGCCCTGAAGCATTCAATGCATTTGCTAAAGAGCAAGTTGAGCTAGCTCAAACAGGCCTCCAAAAAATCGTTGCTGACGGCAAATCTTTATTCGAAGATACCAAAACTTATAACGAAGAAGTTTTAAACTTAGTTAAAGAAAGCGCGACGGCTTTTACACCTAAAAGCTAAGCACGTTTAATGACGTTACTTTAAGCCGCTATCATATTGGTCGCGGCTTTTTTATGCCTTAGGCGTTATTAAAATAGAATCCAAACCTTATAAAAGTTAAACTATGTGAAAAGACGAAAACACTTTCGTTGTAAATCAATAGACCAATAAGGGGATTTCAAATGGCTTTAATTTCTCTACGCCAATTACTCGATCACGCTGCAGAAAATAGCTATGGCGTGCCTGCATTCAATGCAAACAACATGGAACAAGTTCACGCCGTAATGCAAGCAGCTGACGCAACAAACAGCCCCGTGATTATTCAAGGCTCTGCTGGCGCTAGAAAATATGCGGGTTCACCTTTTTTAAGACACCTAATTCTTGCAGCCGTTGAGCAATACCCGCATATCCCTGTTGTTTTTCATCAAGACCACGGCACCAGCCCCGCTATTTGCCAACGCTCTATCCAACTAGGTTTTACATCCGTGATGATGGACGGCTCATTAGAGGCGGACGGCAAAACACCCAGCAGCTATGAATACAATGTTGAAGTGACTCAAAAAACCGTTGAAATGTCGCACGCCTGCGGCGTATCAGTCGAGGGAGAGTTGGGCTGCTTAGGCTCACTTGAAACAGGCGAAGCCGGTGAAGAAGATGGTGTCGGTGCGGTTGGCATTTTAACACACGAACAAATGCTGACTGACCCGGAAGAGGCCGCCGATTTTGTTAAGAAAACGGGTGTTGACGCGCTAGCCATCGCTATCGGCACCAGTCATGGTGCATACAAATTCACCAAACCACCTACCGGCGACACGCTGGCAATTCAACGCATAAAAGACATTCATACACGCATTCCAAATACGCACCTTGTGATGCACGGTTCTTCATCTGTACCACAAGATTGGCTCAAAATTATTAATGATCACGGCGGTGATTTAGGTCAAACCTATGGCGTGCCAGTTGAAGAAATTCAACAGGGCATTAAGTACGGTGTACGTAAAGTTAACATTGATACCGATTTACGTTTGGCTAGCACGGGATCTATCCGTCGTCATTTAATTGAAAACCCTAAGAATTTTGACCCAAGAAAATTCTTGGCAGTTTCAACCGAAGCGATGCAAAGCATTTGCGAAGCACGAATGAACTCCTTTGGCACTTCGGGACAAGCAAGCAATATCAAACCAATTGATTTAGAAGCGATGGTTTTACGTTATGACTCGGGTGAGCTTGATCAAGTCATCGCATAACTCACTAGGTTACTTGTAACTTTTATGCATCAATTGGCTCCAATAAAAATATTCACTGGAGTCAATTGATGCGTTACATTTTATCTATAATATTAACCACTTTCCTTGTCGCATGTGAAGCACCGGTTGACCCTGCTTTATTAAAACCGGCAGCATTTAAATACCCCATTTCAAGTACAAGCAACTGCGCTGCTCAATCTAAAATGGGTAACGCGGGTCTAACCGATGGCATAAAAACTGGCAGCGGTGCGAGCTATAACCTAAGAACACCAGCCAACTATAAGGCAACATATGCGCACCCTTTAATTGTTGTGTACGCGCCTGCAGGCACCAGCGCGCGCAAATCTGAACGCCACGTTCACCTCACACAGGAGGCAACTGAAGCTGGCTTTATAATCGCTTACGCCAACAAAATGCGAATGTCGCTCAGTGCCATCGAAAAATTATCTGGTATCCCCGCCGATGTACAAAACAAGTGGTGCATTGACGCCTCACGTATCTATTACACCGGGCATTCAGACGGCGGCACAATAACCAACGCCCTTACCTTCTTGCCATCATCCACAGCAAAACCCACTGCCATTGCACCCAGCGCTGCGGGTATGGATGAAGAGAGCCTAAAACAATATGATTGCCCCGCGCCACTTCCAGTCATGGTTTTCCATAATTCTGACGACTCGCACTTTGAAGGATTTGGCAAACAAGCCGCTGACTGGTGGGCTAATTGCAACCAATGCGATAACGCCGTGAGTGAACCTGACAAGCAGGGATGCCACGCATATAAACAGTGCCCTCAATCCTCACAAACATATTATTGCGAGGGTTCTGGCTCTCACGCCGATTGGCCAAACAAAAACAGCGTGCTGATTGATTTCTTCAGTAACAGCTATTAATTAACTCTGATGAAAGCGCACCTTAAAAGCATTATGTACATGGTCATTGCCGGCGTACTATTTTGGCTGTTCCTTCCCGCTAAATACACCATTAACATGCCCTTTCAATTCGCAAACTCAGCTAGTGAAAAAGAGCTTTTGGAGCGCCTAGAAATTACCGAAGGTTTCACCCTATCTGTGCATGCGGATAACTTGTCCGGAGTACGCGCACTTGTCGTTACCGACACCAACGATATCATCACTTCCAGACCAAACATCGGAACACTGACCTTGGTATACCGCGATGCGGACAACGATGGTCGTTCCGATGGCCATAAATTATTACTTAAAGGGCTTAACAAGCCTCATGGCATCGCCATCCATAAGGGCTGGTTGTACAT
>DUCA01000003.1 GCA_012960055.1 Cycloclasticus sp. | reverse complement strand
TCGCTTGGGCGAAAGAATCATGTCGGGTATTAATGAGGCAACGCATGTGAATGCGATTGGTTTGCTGGCAATGGCCTTGCTTAACGCTGAGAGCCAAGCTATGGACGAACCAGCGCTTAAGCGCCAGCTTGAGATTTATTTGAGTTTATTACAGGAAGCGCCCTATTCCAAAGACGTGACGCGAGTTGATTTAGATGCAGCGCAAATTATTGCCTACGGCGAAGACTTTGGTTTGTTAAAAAGAAGAGGCAATGGGCAAGTGACGACCTTGTTTATAGAAGATAGCGATGCCATTTTGATGACCTATTTTAGAAATAACATCGTTCACCTGTTCGTTTTACCCTCTTTTATTGCATGCTGTTTCTTGGGCAATGAGTCACTGACTAAAAAGCAAGCGGTGCATTGGTTTAAGTTGGTGTACCCGTTTTTAAAATCAGAATTGTCGATGTATTGGAATAACCGGCAATTAACGTCAGCTGCCAATAAAGTGATTGAGTGCATGATGAGTAAGAGTTTAATGCAAGAGTCAAACGGCTTGTTAACGGTGGACAGTCATCAACAACAGCTAATGAAAGAGTTGTCCGGCGGTGTTTTATTAAGTATGGAGCGTTTCTATTTAACGGTATTAATCTTGAAGAGAAAAGGTGAAGGTGCGTTAAGCCGTTTCGAACTAGAGAAAGTATGTGGCACAACAGCTGAAAAATTATCAGAATTGAATGGTTTTAATTCACCTGAGTTTTTCGATAAAACCTCATTTAAAGGCTTTATCGAAATGTTGTATACGCAAGGTGTTATCTGGGCTAACGACAAGGGCAAGCTCACTTACGGCGCTGTTTTAGAATCGATTATTGACGATGCGGGTTTGGTGCTGAGTCAGCAAGTACGTAAAAATGTGGATCAAATTGTCGATTAAATTAGCTTAGTTGTTCAAAAATTCGATAACCTGCGATGTACGTACCGGCTGCCGAACCAAGGGTGCTGAATAAGAACACCAATAGGGTACGAGACACGCGGTTCTTCCACCAACCGCCGATATTGACGGTATCTTTTTTAAGGGTGGAGAAGTCGCCCACCCGTGGTTTTCTAATCCATGCTTCTACCGCTGCTGTGACCATGCCCGCGCCAACCGATGGGTTTAATGATGTGAGTGGTGCGGCAAGAAAAGCGGTGAGTATGGTGATGGGGTGAGCGTTGGCGAGTAATGCGCCAAGCGCTGATAAGCCACCATTAATAACAACCCATTCAATCACCAATTGCCAACCCAGTTCAGGTGCACGGTTAAAGCCAAGGCCAAAGCCAACAAAAACCAGTGCAACAATAACCCACGGAATGAATTTTGGCCAACGACTGGACGGCGGAATTGAATCCAGTTCTTCTAGTGATTTAGTGCCGTCTAACTGAGATTCCAGATAGCTTTTAATGCCTTTTAAATGGCCGGCGCCAATAACCGCTAACATGCTTTGATGTTCGTTCGATTGCGCCTCGTCAAATATGCGGCGTGCCATGTATTGGTCGCGTTCATTTACTAACGGGGTGTATATTTCAGTGG
>DUCA01000002.1:4427-9000 GCA_012960055.1 Cycloclasticus sp. | reverse complement strand
TCGCGTCAAAATATGTTTCTTTAACAGAGCAGTATTTTGCTAAAAAAGGCCAGCAAGTTGAAATTATCAAGCTATACGGCTCAATGGAGTTGGCGCCAATTGTCGGTTTGGCCGATTGCATTGTGGACTTGGTGGATACCGGTAATACGCTAAAGGCAAACGGTATGGAACCATTAGACCTTATTATGAATATCAGCTCTCGATTGGTGATTAATAAGGCATCAATGAAAATGAAACATCAGCAAATTAAAGCGCTGATTAAACAGTTAGAAGCCGCTGTTGAAAGCAGGCGTTAAACGATGGATATCACCACATTAAAGGCCAATAGTGCAGACTTTAATCAGGCGCTAGAGGCATTATTAAGCTGGGATGCAAGCGAGGACGCATCCATCGCAGGTACGGTCTCAGATATCATCGATAATATTCGTCAACAGGGCGATGTGGCTCTTGTGTCGTATACGGAAAAATTTGATCAATGGCCTGTTTCAGCGGATGATTTGCTGGTCGATGCTAAGCAATTAGAGTCAGCTTGGGATAGCCTTCCTGATGAGCAAAAAACGGCATTGCGGACAGCTGCAGATAGAGTACGTGCCTATGCTGAACATCAAAAGCTTCAGTCATGGGGTTTTGAAGACGAGTTTGGCAATACCTTAGGTCAAAAAATCACCGCGTTAGATCGAGTGGGTGTTTACGTGCCGGGTGGTAAGGCGGCTTATCCATCGTCCGTGTTGATGAATACGATTCCTGCTAAGGTGGCAGGTGTTGCTGAAATCATCATGGTAACCCCCACCCCGAAAGGCGAATTAAACAATTTAGTGTTGGCGGCAGCATGGCTAGCAGGTGTTGATAAGGTGCTTAGAGTTGGCGGCGCGCAAGCGGTAGCGGCGTTGGCTTACGGTACGCAGACGGTGCCAGCGGTGGATAAAATAGTCGGCCCAGGCAATATCTATGTGGCCACCGCAAAGAAAATGGTGTTTGGCCGTGTTGGTATTGATATGGTGGCGGGTCCTTCTGAAATACTCATTATTTGCGACGGTAAAACGGATCCGGATTGGATTGCGATGGACTTGTTCTCGCAAGCAGAGCATGACGAAAATGCGCAATCGATACTGGTCTCTCTGGATGCGGAATTTATAGACCGAGTGAAAGACAGTATGGATAAACTGTTGCCAACATTGGAACGTGCAGAGGTTATTAAAGCGTCGCTAAGCAACCGTGGTGGGTTTATTCACGCCGACACCGCGGAACAGGCGATTGATATTGCCAATAAGATCGCACCGGAACATTTGGAATTGTCTGTTGACGATGCTGAACAAATGGCAGGCCAAATTCATCAAGCAGGGGCGATTTTTATTGGCCGTTATACCCCGGAAGCATTGGGCGATTATTGTGCAGGCCCTAATCATGTTTTGCCCACTTCCGGAACAGCGCGCTTTTCATCGCCGCTGGGTGTTTATGATTTTCAAAAGCGCACGAGCATTATTCATTGCAGTCAATCAGGTGCGTCCGCTCTGGCAGATACCGCCTCTGTTTTGGCCCGTGGCGAAGCATTAACGGCACACGCTAGGTCTGCTGAGTACAGAAAACTAACGTCATAAACCATGTCAGATATCAGTAAGAACTTGCAAGATTTGATTCGCCCCGAAATTAAAGAAATGGCGGCGTATCACGTGCCTGAATCCTCTGGCTTGGTTAAATTAGATGCCATGGAAAACCCGTTTTCATGGCCAGATGGCATGAAGCGAGAATGGTTGGCTTTGCTGTCAAAGGCTGAGCCTAACCGTTACCCAGATCCTGCCGCTAAGACGCTTGTTGAAGAGCTTCGGGGTTGTTTTGATGTGAATCCAAGTTTGGGCGTTGTTTTAGGCAATGGTTCGGATGAGTTAATACAGCTTGTTTTGATGGCCATGAAAGATGGTGCTTGCGTTATGGCGCCAATGCCGAGTTTTGTGATGTACCAGCACATTGCAAGATCACTTGGGGTGGAATTTGTTGGTGTGTCTTTAAATACAGATTTTGGCTTAGATATGCCGGCGATGCTAGCGGCTATCAAAGAGCATAACCCTGCAGTGATCTTTTTGGCTTACCCAAATAACCCAACAGCTAATTTATTTGATGGCGATGATGTTGCAGCCATTATAGATGCGGCCAATGGTATTGTTGTTATTGATGAAGCGTATCAGCCGTTTGCGATGAAAACGTATATGGCTAAAGTGCCGCAATATGAAAATGTGCTTGTGATGCGGACGGTATCTAAATTAGGGCTCGCTGGTTTACGTCTTGGCTTTTTGGTGGGGCATCAAAGCTTAACCAAGCAGCTTGAAAAAATAAGATTGCCGTACAACATCAATATTTTCACTCAACTAACCGCAAGCTTTGCGTTTAAGCATATTGATGTGCTAAATGCTCAGGCTGATTTGATTTGTCAGCAACGAGAAGTTTTATTGCAGAAGTTATCGGCGCTGGCTGGGGTGCGGGTATTTCCAAGTAAAGCTAATTTTATTTTATTTTCCTTATTGGCCGATTCTGCGGAACGGGTGTTTAATGAGCTCAAAGAAGCGGGTGTCTTAATTAAAAAAATGGGTGCTGTGAAGGGGCTTCCAGCACAATGCCTGCGTGTAACTGTTGGTTCCGGTGCGGAAAACACATTATTTTTAGACGCGTTTATTTCTATATACCGGCCATAAAGCCAAACTGATTTCATAGCGCCACAGCAAAGGTGTTTAGAGTGTCTTGGCAAGCACTTATTCAGCTAGAAATGTGTTAAAATCTCGCGAATTAATCACTAGAACTTACACAGTGCTAGTAATTTGCAATGATTTTATGGAGAGTTAGATGAGCGAGCAGGTTGTAGATAAGCGCAGACGTCTTTTTTTAACGGCCGCTGCTACTGCAGTAACGGGTGTTGGTGCGGTTTACGTTGCAGTACCATTTTTGTCGTCAATGAACCCGAGTGATCGCGCGAAAGCCGCAGGTGCTCCAGTTGAAGCTGATATTTCAAAGCTAGAACCGGGGCAATTGATTCGTGTAGAGTGGCGGGGGAAACCAGTTTGGGTGCTAAAGCGTACCCAAGAAGTCTTAGCGCAAATTGCGGGTATGACCGAAAAGCTGCGTGATCCAGAATCCAATGAATCCGAGCAGCCAGATTCATGTAAAAATGTTGGTCGCTCAATAAAGCCTGAGGTGTTCTTAGCCGTGGGTATTTGTACCCACCTAGGTTGTTCGCCAACCTTCAGACCTGATGTGGCTCCAGAAGATTTAGGGCCCGATTGGGAAGGTGGTTTCTTTTGTCCGTGTCACGGTTCGCTTTTTGATTTATCTGGTCGGGTTTATTCAGGTGTTCCAGCGCCGTTGAACTTAGTGGTTCCGCCGCATAAATATCTAACAGACAGCAGAATTTTAATAGGGGGACAAGCATAATGAGTGGTATGTTAAAAAATGCATTAGGTTGGGTGGATGATCGATTCCCTCTAAGTAAAGTTTGGAATGAACACCTTGCTGAATACTATGCGCCAAAGAACTTTAATTGGATGTACTATTTTGGTTCATTGGCTATGCTGGTATTGGTCAACCAAATTATCACCGGTATCTTCCTAACCATTCACTATAAGCCCGACGCACAGTTGGCTTTTGATTCCGTTGAATACATCATGCGTGATGTTGAATGGGGTTGGTTGATTCGATATATGCATTCTACGGGGGCTTCTGCGTTCTTTATTGTGGTGTATCTACACATGTTCCGTGGTCTAGTCTATGGGTCGTTCAAAAAGCCTCGTGAGCTCGTGTGGATATTCGGTATGATTATTTATGTGGCATTGATGGCTGAAGCATTTATGGGTTACTTGCTTCCTTGGGGTCAAATGTCTTACTGGGGTGCCCAGGTTATTGTTTCATTGTTTGGTGCTATTCCCTATGTAGGTGAAGATTTAGCCTTATGGTTACGTGGTGATTACGTGATTTCTGACGCGACACTGAATAGGTTCTTTGCTTTCCACGTGATTGCTATTCCTTTGGTGTTGGTTATTTTGGTGTTTATGCACATTGTGGCATTGCACGCAGTCGGCTCAAATAATCCGGAAGGGATTGAGATTAAAAAACATAAAGACGAAAACGGCATTCCGTTAGATGGCATTCCTTTCCATCCTTACTATTCTGTAAAAGACTTAGTGGGTGTGTCGGTGTTCCTTTTTGTGTTTGCATTGATTATTTTCTACATGCCGGAAATGGGTGGTTATTTCTTGGAGCACGCAAATTTCATCCCTGCTAATCCATTAAAAACACCTGATCACATTGCACCAGTTTGGTATTTCACACCATTCTATGCAGTACTAAGGGCGGTGCCTGATAAGTTCTTAGGTGTGGTTGCAATGGGTGGTGCGATTGTTGTGTTGTTTTTATTACCGTGGCTAGACAGAGGCGTAAATAAGTCAATACGCTATAGAGGGCCGGTATTTAAAGCCGCTATTGTTGCGTTTGTAATCAGTTTTATCGGCCTGGGTTACTTCGGTATGCAGCCTGTAACACCTGTCGGTACATTCTTCTCAAGATTCTTCTCCGTGGTGTACTTTGCATT
>DUCA01000002.1:426-4374 GCA_012960055.1 Cycloclasticus sp. | reverse complement strand
AGAAGAAAAATGAGAAAGTTAATAATAAGTGTTTTAGTGCTGCTTTCATCGCAAACGTTTGCCTCTAGTGGTCATGAGCTTCAGTCAGCAACAATTGATTTAGGCAATAAAGCGTCTTTGCAAAGAGGGGCTAAATATTTTGTGAACTATTGTTTAAGTTGTCATTCCGCAAAACAACTTAGGTATTCAAGAATGGCTAAAGACTTGGAAATTACTCCCGAGTTAGTTGAGCTGAACTTGATGTTTACCGGAGAAAAAATCTTTGATGGGATGGATATTTCTATGCGCCCTCAAGACGCAGAAAAATGGTTTGGGGTTAATCCGCCAGATTTATCATTGATAGCTCGCTCACGTGGTGCTGATTGGTTGTATACCTACCTTAAAAGCTTTTATATAGATGAATCGCGTCCATTTGGCGTTAATAATTCCTTGTTCCCTAAAGTTGGGATGCCGCATGTTTTAGCCGATTTACAAGGCTTACAACGTGCAGTCTACAAGGATGTAGAAATTGAAGGCGGCGGGGTTAGGAAAGAAATTGATTATTTAGAAATTGCAGAGCCTGGCCGTATGTCCGAGCGTGAATACGATAAAGCGATGAATGATTTAGTGAATTTCATGACGTATATGGGTGAACCAGCAAAGATGGAGCGTCATCGGATCGGAAGTAAAGTGCTTATGTTTATACTGCTGATGATTGGTGTTTTCTATCTATTGAAAAAAGAATACTGGAAAGATATACACTAAAGTTAATTAATATTTAAGCCTAGAGAGTTTTGTGTCAAGCACAAGGCTCTTTTTACATTATAAAATTGGAAAAATTATGATAAATGCAATAAATAGAAAATCAATAATGACACTTTTTTCGGACCCTATATGTCACTATAGCCACAGGGCTCGTTTCGTTCTGTGCGAAAAAAATGCGTCTGCTGAGGTTGAATATGTCGATGGCAAAGAATTCCCCGAAGATTTACAAGAATTAAACCCGTACGGTACCGTGCCTATATTAGTTGATAGAGATTTAGCGTTATTTGAATCTAGAATTATCATAGAATACTTGGATGAGCGATTCCCGCATCCTCCTTTGTATCCAATTGATCCGGTGTCGAGAGCGCGTTCACGCCTGCTTATTCACCGTATAGACAAAGATTGGTACACACTTTTGGATGACGTTATTAATGCAGGTGAGAAGAAAGCAGCAAAGGCAAAAAAAATGCTGAGAGAAAACTTAATTGCAGCTATTCCATTATTCGCAGCCAAAAAACATTTTTTAAGTGACGATTTCACATTAGTGGATGCTGTTCTCGCACCGTTGCTTTGGCGTTTACCTTTTTATGGCATTGAGTTACCAAAAGAAGCGCAGGTGATAACGGATTATATTGAACTTGTAACATCGCGTGAAACATTTAAAGAGAGCATGAGTAAAGAAGAGCAAGACATGCTCGAAAGCCATCAATTGATGGCATCATAACTAGCAAATAATGACCCCATTAAAACCCTATTTAGTCCGTACATTACACAAATGGATAATCGATAATGGCCTTACACCCTATCTTTTAGTCGATGCAAAATTCGATGGTGTGGAAGTGCCTACAGCGTATATTTCAGATGATAAAATTATTTTAAACACGCACCCAGGTGCCGTGCACGACTGGCTTATGGGGGGCGATGCGATATCATTCTCGGCTAGGTTTTCTGGTCGGTCAGAAAACCTGTATATCCCTATAAATGCAGTTTTAGCGGCGTATGCTAAAGAAAATGGTAAAGGAATGATATTTGATGAACGCTTTGAAGATGAAGTGCCGCCAGAGCCTGATGATTCTAAACCAATCATAAAGAGCACAAAGCCGGTTTTAAAAATTGTTAAATAACTAATGGCATGAACTTTTTGCAGTTTACAGTATCAAAGCTTCATCAATTACACTTGATAATAAATTAAAAATGACTTCATCAACTAAAAAAATCATTATTACTTTTTTCATCTTATTCGGTATTTCATCAATGCTATTTTTTGATGTGGTTCGCATTGATATGGAAGATCATTCTCAAGAATTCCCTGCTTATATATCTGGCGAACCCGCTGATGATATGCCGACAATTATAGAGCGGCTAAGAACAGTTGAACACGCCGCGTGTAGTAGCTCAAAAAATGGCGAAAAAATTGTTAGAAAACACGCTATAGGGATGTTAAAAAAGCGCACCGATAATATGGGTGGTAATGGCGTTATTGACGTGACGACGGGGTATGGGAAACACCCGGATTTAAGCGACAAGTGTGCCTTTGGTGTCTATGTCAGTGGTACGGCGGTTGTCTTTTCCAAGTAGCCTTTAAGGTTATTGTAAGTAGCTTGGGGCACATAAGCATAGGCATCAGTCGCTGCTTATTGGGCGACGAGGTTCGATATGATGGTAGGGGAAAGTATTCACGCATTTGTTGCGAACAGCTGGCTAGTTATTTTCAATTAGTTCCTATTTGCCCTGAAGTAGAAGCTGGGCTTCCCATACCCCGCCCAGCTGTTGAGCTTATTCAAGCCCCCTATGGCGTATTAATTAAGGGTAGAGAGGAGTGCTCTTTAGATGTCACTCATCGCTTAACAACATTTTGTCGACATAAAACGCCCTCATTAACGCATTTGTCAGGCTACGTTTTAACACCCCGTTCTCCCAGTTGTGGAGTTCGTTCGGTTACGGTTAAAACAACGTCTGGCGAGATATTTAAGCGCGGTGAAAGTGGGGTTTTTACGCAGTCATTAATCCAACAATTTCCTTTCCTACCCATTATCGAAGAACCGGAGCTTGCCGATAAGCTAACGCTTTTGACGTTTGAAATTCGCGTGATGATGTATTACTTTATTCAATGTAATCATCTGTCAGAATGTATAAAAGCTCCAGCTACCACGGTAAGCGATTTTGTTCTGCAAATTAATGCATTGCCGACGAAGCAAAGCCAAATGCGTATAGCAAATGAATTACTCGAAGGAATCTCTTTTGAGCGATTACATAAGTTTAAAGTTGAATTACGAGACTGCGTTTCATCACTCGCCGCCATGTAATTAACCTGACAGGTATAAAACTAGATTTAACTGAGACCCTAAATGAAATGGTAAGTAAACAATCATTAATAGACGCATTCAATCATGCGGCAGATAAATACGCAGATGCAGCAGCGGTTATCGACAACGGCACGTCGCATTCGTTTTTCGAGCTGAAAATAACATCGGACAAGTTTGCTGTTGGCTTGCTAGAAAAAGGCGTTAGAAAAGGCGATAGAATTGCCTTGTACTGCACCAATAGCGTGCAATTCGCAATTGCCTACATGGGTATTGTCAAAACGGGTGCAGCCGTCGTGCCGATTAATTTATTGCAGAAGTCATCTGAAATCGCCTATGTAATGAACAATGCAGGTATATCAGGGCTAATTTATCATGAGCTATTCCAAGCGCAGGTAAATGAAGCTTTGCCTCAGTTAAAGTCTAATGTTTTTGAAATCCGCATCAGTAATGAGGCAGAGAAATCAATCGCTTGGGAGTCTTCGTTTAAAAATGAGGGCAAGTTACCTTCAATAGCAATAGATGCGGATAATGATTTAGTCGCCATCTTGTATACGTCCGGAACGACAGGTTACCCTAAAGGCGCGATGCTCACTCATACCAATCTAGTGTCAAATACGGCAAGTGTTTTCAGTGCAATGAAGTGGCAGGCGGGTAAGGACATCGTTGCGCTCGTGTTACCAATGTTTCACGCATTTGCCGCCACGGTAGGCATGCTAACGCCACTTACCCATGGTTGTAGTTTTGTGCCGATCCCTAAATTTGAGCCGGACAATTTACTGTCTATTATTAATCGAACGCAGGCGACCATTTTTCTAGGTGTGCCCAGTATGTACAACGTACTGTTGAACACGAAAGCTGAAAAAACGCATCGTTTTGATTCCATTAAACTCTGTGTGTC
>DUCA01000002.1:0-372 GCA_012960055.1 Cycloclasticus sp. | reverse complement strand
TTCTGTGGCGATATACGAGGGGGATGGGCCGACCGAGTGTTCGCCGGTGACCTGCGTAAATCCAATCGGCGGAATCAGAAAAGTGGGGACGGTTGGCTTACCGGTGCCAAAGGTTGAAATGAAAATATTGGATGAACAAGGCGATGAAATGCCTCTGGGTGAGGTTGGGGAAATTGCCGTGCGAGGCCCTAGTGTTATGAAAGGCTATTGGCGCCTAGATGAGGCAACGGCAGAATCCTTCCATGGTGATTGGTTTTTGACCGGCGACCTAGGCAATGAAGATGAAGATGGCTACTTCAGTATTCTAGACCGCAAAAAGGACATGGTGATTGTGAATGGAATGAATGTTTATCCGCGCATAATTGAAGAGGT
>DUCA01000001.1 GCA_012960055.1 Cycloclasticus sp. | reverse complement strand
GTCCGCCTGAATGACTTGAACGGCAAATTGCTTAGCAATATCAAGCGTTGCATCAACACTGCCGCCATCAACAATAATCACTTCCGCCCCTTGCCTTTGGATTACCTTCAATGATTGCAGAGTTCCCCCTAAAACTCCCTCCTCATTTAAGGTTGGAATAATGATTGAAATATCTGCCATTAACAGCAGGAACCACCTTTCGTAGCATGACGGTGCGAATTGCCTTTGGTCTCTCTCGCTGGTCGTAGCGTACCGGCTGGCGCGCACCAAAGCTCGCCTGCTATTTCTTGCGATGGGCTAATGCCAATAAAATCGTCACCGTAAGAGCCATTCGTTAAAAAATCATACGTACGTTCACACACCGCCATGCGTTTACCGCGATAAAACACGTGGCCTTCGTCATCGGCAGTTTGCGCATACGGGCCTTTGTAGATAACCGCATGGCCTTTATCTATGCACGGCACATCTTCGCCTTTGACCGCTGTAATCGTCACGGAACGGAACTCGATACCTTCAACCACTTGCCAAGGCTCTGCATCCCACTTATCGCACTTAACGGCTCTAAAACCTGCCTGTTTAAAACTATCTAAAAACTCGTCTTCAAGAAATGAACCGGAAATACAACCTGACCATAATTCAGGGTCAGCTTTCAGGTGCTCTGGTATTAATTCATCGGCAACAATATCCGACATCGCAATACGACCACCGGGTTTGACCACGCGAAATATCTCTTCCACCAACTGCTTTTTATCGCTGTCGTTTACCAAATTCAGCACACAATTAGAGAGCACCAAATCAACTGAATTATCGGCTATCATCGGCTCTGTACTATCAGGATTATCTAAGCAAAGCGCCAAATCTTGGATTTGCCCTTTAACAAAACTCACTTTCTCGCCACCAAGCTTTTGCGACATTTCAGGTTGATACTTTCTCGCCAAGGCGAGCATGTCATCGTTCATATCCACGCCAATCACACGGCCTGTTTCGCCCACTAATTGCGCGGCCATATAACAAATTTTCCCAGAGCCAGAACCCAAGTCCAACACCACATCGCCGTCTTGCACGTAGCGCGACGGATCACCGCAACCATAGTCTTTCTCAATCACTTCTTTTGGCAGCATCGCCAACAAGCTTGCATCGTAGTCCACTGGGCAACACAAGGCAGGCTGAACCGCTTCTGCGCCTTCAGTGTATCGTTCTACTACGCTGTTTTTCATGTCCATTTTAAATCCTCTATGATTTATTGACGGATAAACGCCATTTGTTATGTGAGTGAGCCGCCACAACTGGAGCCACTGCCCGCTGTGCAGCCATAGCAATGGTCTGCAATGGTGATGGCTTGTTGATAGAAATCAACCTCTAAGCAATCCGAAATATGTTGTTTACTGACATTAATACCTGCTGGCAAGGCAAGCATTTGATTAAAGTCGCAATCATACACAAAACCCTGCCAATCGACGCTTAATATACTTTTACACATCAGTCCCTCAAGGTTTGCTGATTGATAAGACGCTTTGAGCAAGTCCATATAACCGTCAAATTGGCCTTTGGAAATTAGCGTGCTGCCAAAGCGTTTAATCGGCATATTAGTAATCGTCAACAAACGGCTAAACACAATGCCGAAATGGTTAAATAAGTGCGTTTTATACTCTTCTTGCAGACTCGATTGACTTGGCGGTAACTGCGCACCTTGAGGGTTATACACGAGGCTCAGTTCCAACTCAGTTCCGTAACCCAATTTATTAAGCCGCTGTAATGCCGTTATGCTTCTATCAAACACGCCATCGCCACGTTGTGCATCCACGTTATCACTGGAGTAACACGGCAATGAGGCGACAATTTGCACCTTATTCCGCGCTAAAAAATCAGCCAAGTGCGTGTAACCCGGTTCTTCAAGAATCGTTAGATTACAGCGATCAATCACCGTTAATCCGCGCCGTGTTGCTTCGCTTACCAAATATTCAAAATGCGGGTTCATTTCTGGTGCACCACCGGTTAAATCCAGCGTATCGATACCCTGCTGACTTATAAACGCTAACAGTGCATCTATCGTGGTCCTATCCATTAACTCTTTACGTGTAGGCCCTGCGTTAACGTGGCAATGCAAACACGATTGATTGCACAAATAGCCCAAATTAACTTGTAGCGTGGTTAAGGCGCCGCGCGTGATCGCTGGAAAATCCGTGTTTGATAGTTTGTCGAGTGTAGGGTGCATATTCTATTATTTACGTTTCGCCGAATGATACCGCTCAATCAATGCTAAAAGCTTTTTAGGTGGATGATTTTTCTTCCATACACCCGCGGTATATTTGCTCGATTCCGCCCACGTGGGATAAGCATGAATGGTGCCTAATATCTTATTCAAACTCAAGCCATATTTCATAGCCAACACGAACTCAGGTAGTATTTCACCCGCGTGTTCGCCGACAATCGTTACGCCCAATATTTTATCTTTACCCAGAGGTGTCAGCACCTTAATAAAACCCTCGGTTTTGCCATCAACGATGGCGCGATCTAACTCTTTCAACTGAAATACCGTTGTTTCCGTCACTAAACCCGCGACCTTTGCTGTTTGTTCGTTATACCCCACACTGGCAATTTCAGGTTCTGTAAAGGTCACTCTAGGAATCACTCGATGGTCAACTTTAAAGCGCCAAATATCGCCGAACAGACTGTTCACTGTGCTATACCAAGCATAATGCGCCGCGGTATGAGTGAATTGATACGGCCCAGCGACATCACCACAGGCGTATATCGTTGGCACACAGGTGCGCATATATTTATCCACTTCAATCGTGCCAGAACGGGTTGTTTTTACGCCTAATTCTTGCAAACCAAATCCACTAGTATTCGCCTGTCGACCAATAGCAAACAGCACAGCATCAAAACGAAGTTGAAGACTGCCTCCCTCTTTTTGAACTAACGTTGCAAATTGTTCATTACCCTCAACACGGAAGGATTCAATAGAGTGTTGCAGTTTAAGTTCAACACCTTCTGATTCGAGCTGCATCATTAACAGCGATGCCGCGGCTTCATCCTCTAGCAACATGATACGCTCGGCGAAATCAACCATCGTCACCTGGCAGCCTAATCGGCTGAAACTCTGCCCCAGTTCACAACCGATAGGGCCAGCGCCAACGACCAACAAACGTTCAGGTCGCTCGCGCAAGGACCAAATCGTATCCGAGGTGTAATAACGAACCTGCTCTAAGCCCTCAATAGTCGGTACACACGGTTTTGCACCGGTGGCAATAATGATGTTTTGCGTAGTCACGATCTTATCGTTAACCAACACTTGCCAAGGCGAAACCACCCGTGCGTCACCCTGCACACACTCAACACCCAACTGTGTATATCGGTCCACCGAATCATGCGGCTCAATTTGCTTAATCACCAACGACACGCGCTCCAGCACGTCAGCAAAGTCATACTCAGCTGAGGCGCTTTTAATCCCATAGCGTTCACTCCGCGTTAAATCGGCTAAAAAGCGTGATGACTTAATCAGCGACTTTGACGGCACACAGCCGGTGTTCAAACAATCCCCCCCCATCTTGTCTTTTTCAACCAGTAATACCTTGGCTTTAACCGCCGCCGCAATATACGAACTAACCAAGCCCGCGGAACCGCCGCCTATCACGACTAAGTTGTAATCGAATGAACCCGGCTTTTTATACGCCTTTAACACCGTATAGCGACGAACAATACCCGGAATAGCCCTAGCAATCAGCGGAAACAACCCCAATAAGGCAAACGAAACCGCCACGGCGGGCGACAGAATATCGCCCACATGTTCAACTTTTGCCAGTTGCGTACCGGCATTAACGAACAATATCGTCGCGGGGAACATGCCCAGTTGGCTCACCCAAAAGTACGTGCGTAACTTTATTGGTGTTAGCCCCATCAACATATTAATTAACCAAAATGGGAACACCACGATTAAGCGCAGAGTGAATAGATAAAACGCACCCTCTTTTTCAATGCCGGCGTTTGTGTCCGCTAATTTGTCAGAAAACTTCTGCTGAATGCTGTCTTTCAGCACATAACGCGATAACAAAAAAGCCAAACTTGCGCCGATAGTAGAAGCAAACGACACCAACACAACACCCCACCACAAACCGAATACCGCGCCACCAGCTAATGTGAGTATGCTCGCGCCGGGTATAGAAACCGCGGTTGAAACAATATAGATAAGAAAGAACCAAAGTGATGTTTGCCAAGGGTTCGCCTGATAATAGGCAGTAAAACCATGAGTCTTTTCTTTTAACACGCTTAAATCAAAATATTGGTTTAAACCCAGTAAATAGAAACCGATTACTAGCAGTGCAATTAGCCCAAGCAGCCAAACTTTTTTGGACTTAATCACAATGAAACTCCCAGCTACGCCAACCACCAAATGCGGGGTAATACAAACCCAACATTATCGGGCGTGAATCCATCGCACTCATCAGCTGCGCATATTTCTCTAATTGTGGTTTATATCTAGACTCTTCTTCGTCCAAAAATTGTTCCTTATTATCGTCTTCATGGCGACTGGTTTTATAATCAATAATCCAGCGTTTACCGTCATCCACAAACGTTCTATCGAGTCGGCAGTGCATAATGTCACCCTTCACCACGCCCGACAACCCCAATTCAAACGCACTGTGTTGATGAGCATTATTTAGAACCCATTGCCCACGGTTATCTTGCAGGCAGTTGTTCATTATTTGCTTAACACGGCCTATTGCTTCATTCATTTTTTGCGGCAACACACCCACCTCAAAAAGTTGATGACGTATCGTAGTTTCATCGTTAACAACGCAGACGTCACCCAAGCCTCGCTCACCCATCAGTTGATGGCAAACTGTGCCTATCGACGCAGCTAAATCAGTCGCCCAATCAAACTCAACAAGCTGGGTTTGCTTTTTAAATGTACATGTACTGCCTTGTTTAAAGTCCAAATATTTATTATCAACTTTCGATACTTTATTTATATTTAATTTACTTAAATTACTATGGGTTACGGATTCTTTATTACCCAAGTTATCACTATCAAATTCGACAGAAATATCCGCTTTAATCATTGGCCACAGTAGCCCTAACAAGGTATTTGAAGCCGGAGTTTTTAGTTCTCCTTTCTTCTCATCAAACAACACACAAAAGCTTAGATGCAACCGTTTTTTAGCGCGGGTTGCCGCCACGTATAACAAGCGCTGACTTTCGTGATGTGACTTTTCTTGCTCAATTTTATTTAGGTATTTACCAATCGCATCGTCACCCTCTGAGCCAGTTTCTTTAATCGGCGCAATCAATAATTCACTATCGCCTGAGGCTTCAGATGGACGCTCTAACCACGCCAATAAACGTTTATCATCGTTGCGCGATTTTCTATCCAAGCCCGGTAAAATCACGTGATCAAACTCAAGCCCTTTCGCTTTATGTATCGTCATGATTTGCAAGTTATCTGCTGCATTAACATCCGCTGCGGCGTATAGCTTTTCCACGGTGTTTTCTAACACCGTCATATCAACAGCCCGCCCCGCGCTTTCTAACTCACTCAAACAATCGAAAAACCGTTGTACATCACTTAAATCAGATTCGTTCGTTAAGCATTCAGGACCAAAAAATTCGTTCCATACACCTTCTATGCTTTCCGCCAAACTCATGCGGTCGCGTTGCTCAAATGCAGTCGTTATCACCTTAATCACATGTTGTAGACTTTGCTGAGTCTCATCACTCAAGCCTTCCAGTCTCGAGTTCTGCTTCAATAAATCCCAAACATTAGTATTCGGCTCACCTGCTAATAAGGCATGCATATCGTTAAGGCTCAAGCCACACCATGGCGCTCGCAATACAGACAACCACGCCACGCGGTCGGCTGGGTGCAAATAAGCACGCGTTAGCGACATTAAATCAATCACCGTTTGTCGTTTGCTGAGCGGGTCTATATCGCTAGCTTGGTAAGCCAAACCTGCTTTATTCATCGCGGCCACTAAATCCAGCAAGTGGCTACGTCCGCGCACCAATACACCAATGCTGTCATTCGGCGATGTTTGCTGAATCTGTTGAATCAATTCAAGCAACGCCTGCCCTTCTGTTGGCCTGTCTGGATGCGGGTAATAGCGCACAGCATCACTGCCCTCGTTCTGTTTAAACGCTCGTGATGGTTTGTAGGAAATCGCGCCGCTGTATAAATTATCTTCCTTAGGCATCACCTTTGCGAAGGCCTTATTCACCCAGTCCACAACCCCTGCTTGAGACCTGAAATTAACCGAAATATTCAGCGCTTGAATATCACTTACTTCACCCAAACCTTGCTGCTGTGTTTTTAAAAACAAACCCACTTCAGCTTGCCTAAATCGATAAATAGACTGCATCGGGTCGCCCACTAAAAACAGTGTCCGCCCATCACCGAGTTGCCAACCCGCCACAAGGTCTTTCAGCAACATAAACTGCGTTTCTGAGGTATCTTGAAACTCATCCACTAAGATATGTTGCAATTGATAATCCAACCTAAGCCCGACCTCTGTCATGCCCTCTGTATCGTGCAAGGCATAACTGGCAGATAACGACACCTCACAAAAATCAACTTGCCCTTGTTGTTGAAACACCAAGCGCAAATGTCCAACCGCATTGGGCAACACCACAAACAAAGCTTGAATAAACTGCCATTGCTGCTCAGTGTATTCCGATGCGGGCAGGCACGTTACCCAACTCAGCGTTTCCTTCAACACCGTGTTATCTGCCAACTCGGCCAATAGCGCTTTGTATTGCTTTTTCTTATCCCCAAATAGCGCCTTTTCTTGTTTATTCTCGCTGCTATTCGCTGCAGGGAAACCAAGGTTAGCGCTCGCTTGTTTTCGCCACTCGCCTTTATCGTTTTGCAGAAACCTCGCCACCATCTGCCATGTATCCAACGTACTGGCATCCGCCTGTGTTAAATCAGCCTGCATACCGTATTGGCTAATCGGGCTATTTACATCCGCCATATTCGATGATGCAAACGCCAGCAAGTCTTGTAAGGTTTGCCTATGCCCTTCGTCCAAGGCATCAATCGTGTTAAATAAAACCTGTTCAATCGAACGTTGCAGAACCCCTTCGAGTGTTGAGCGGTTAAACACGGCTGAATGGCCACTGATAATGTGCCGTAACCATTGATCGCGCGACGCCAACATCGCCGACACCAAGCTTTCTGCACGAGGTAACTGATTATCTAAATGCGATAACAATAAACGAATCGCCTCGCCTACTTCGTCCTCATCATCCAATTCTTGCAAACAATTTCGGGCGGCTTCTGTGTACATCGGACGCGCATCTTGCTGTATTGCTGGCGGCGAACCAAAGTGAGATGTTACAGGCAATTGCTTGGTCAAATTCGCACACAGCGAATCAATCGTTTGTACGCGCAAGCGATTAGGGTTTTGCAATAAATGCCACTCGCAATCGGCATCGTGCTGCAACACCTGCGCGGCGATTAACCACGTCTGCGCCTCAAACTCATCGCTGGGTTTAGGTTTTTGCGCCAACTTTAACGACTCAATAATTCGCTGGTGCATTTCCGCAGCGGCTTTGCGGGTAAACGTAATTGCCAGAATTTCTTCTGGGCTTCTAACACGCGTCAGCAAGCGTAAAAAGCGTTGTGTCAGCAAGCTGGTTTTGCCCGAACCGGCCGGCGCTTGCACGATAAAAGAATGGTTAATATCCAGTGACGTTTGGCGTTGCGCTTGATCTTGCGGCTCAATCATTGGCTTGCTCCTCGGTCGTTTGTTCGTTAATGCGGCATAAGCTGCTTAAATCACAGTAGTCACAAGCTTTTTTGGTTGGCATCACGCGTGCGTCACCCGCAACAAACTGATTGGTTAAAGCAATGGCCACCGCCTGCCAACGCGCCATTTGAGCATCCCAATCCGCTTCTGCTCCTTTCGTTTTATCCAAACCTTTTAAGGCGCTGAATTGCTCGGCACAATCACTCATGCCCACGTATTTAGCCTCGCCTTTCTTTAGCTGTGCAAAGGCGATGCTTTGCACGCCATCACCACCAAACACACCGTACAGCGGCAATTGGGGCTCTTCTGGGCGCTCACCGAACCAACTACCTGTCGCGACAGAGCCCGTTTTATAATCAATAATTACGCTAGAGCCGTCCGCCAGCGTATCCACTCGGTCAATACTGGTATTAATGTGTAGCGCACCAATCGTTAGCGTTTGTTTAAGTTCCGTGGCCGCTACGTCAAACGGTTCGCGCGCACGGTCTATGCTTAGCCAGTCAGTTAATAGCTCAACGATGCGTTTAATTTCCAATGCACCGAACGATTTTTTCAATATCGGCGTAAGCCAGCTTTCTTTCTCCACGACATCTTTAACAATGGATTCAACCAAAACGTGTTGCTCATCGATGGATAAACGCAATAATTGTTGATGCGACTTAATCTTCGCCCACACACCTTCCAAACTACGGTGCACCAAACTGCCGCGCAAGCGTGCATCAATACCTGGCTCTGGCTGCTCTATCGCGCTGGCCAATAATCGCTTATGTGCAAACGCTTTAAACGGGCACGCGGCTTGGTCTTTAAGAATACTCACACCGCCACGGGTAATGCCATCAGCCACATGTGTTGGCCCAACGTTATCGTTCATTGCCTCCAAACAATCACCGCCTATGCGTTCCTGCAAGCCTTCATCGGCTAAAGCTTGCACCACATCAGTTTGCTCAACTAAATTAAAGTCTTCCAACAGCGGGCTGATTAGTAATGGCGTATTGCCATCGCTTTTAGGATAGCTAAACACCACCACACTTGCCGACGATGCCCAGTGCTCGGTTTGACGTTTTGCTTGTTGATATTGCAACTCCGCCGATGATTGAATCAAACCCTGTTTACGCTGTTCATCAATCGGTAAAAAGGGGTTGGGGCTAGGCGCGGGCGGCCAACATTGATCATGTAAGCCGCAAACCCATAAAGCATCGAAGGTATGACCTGCGGATTCCATTAAACCCATTATCTGAATGGGCGTTGTGGGCGTTTCTGGTTGAAAAATACGTTCGTTAGCCAATAGTTTTAACGCTGTAATTGCCACGTCAAAGGTCATCA